>NZ_JRMK01000219.1:0-4377 GCF_000972925.1 Mycobacterium sp. UM_Kg1
GTATAAGAGACAGGCACGGTGATCCCGACGGTCAGCGCCCGCGTTGTCGACGAGCAGATGAACGACGTGCCCGTCGGCGAGGTCGGCGAGATCGTGTACCGGGCACCCACCCTGATGAGCGGCTATTGGAACAACCCGCAGGCCACCGCCGAGGCCTTCGCCGGCGGCTGGTTCCACTCCGGGGACCTGGTCCGCATGGACGAGGAAGGCTACGTCTGGGTGGTCGACCGCAAGAAGGACATGATCATCTCCGGCGGCGAGAACGTGTACTGCGCCGAAGTGGAGAACGTGCTGGCCGATCACCCGGACATCGTCGAGGTGGCCGTCATCGGCCGCCCGGACGAACGGTGGGGCGAGGTGCCGGTGGCGGTCGCTGCGTTGTCCCGCGAGGGGCTGACCCTGGCCGAACTCGAGGTGTTCATGACCGAGCGCTTGGCGCGCTACAAGCACCCCAAGGCGCTGGAGATCGTGGAGGCACTGCCCCGCAACCCGGCGGGCAAGGTGCTCAAGACCGAGCTGCGAACACAGTTCGGTTCGGGCCGCTGAACCGAATAGGTGCACGGGCTTTCACTATGGCGATCAGTGAGGTGGCAGGGCGTTACTGCCCGGTAGGAGACGCGCGATGGTTCCGCCCGTTAAATGTTCCTCTTACGGAGCCATCAGGTATGGTCCGATGGTCGCCAACGGCACTTGGGGCCGATAAGGTGACGCCGGTCTCGCTGATCGACGGACGGGAGAAGACACTGTGCGACGCGGTTTGTTGCTGAGTCGTGCGGCGGGATCTGTGGTGAGGGGGGTGGTGTGACCGCTCCAGCGCGTCCCCGTGTCGCCGACTTCCTCCGGGATCGAGTGCTGCCGCCGCTGATCATGGTCGGCGGTTTCTTCCGGATGTGTGCCCTGACCGCCCGGGCCCTGTTCGTCCGGCCCTTCCAGTGGCGCGAGACGCTGCAACAGGGCTGGTTCATCACCAGCGTCGCCATCATCCCGACCATCGCGGTCGCCATCCCGCTGACCGTGCTGCTGGTTTTCACGCTCAATATCTTGTTGGCGCAGTTCGGTGCTGCCGACGTTTCGGGTGCCGGCGCAGGCATCGCGGCCGTCACCCAGTTGGGGCCGCTGGTCACCGTGCTGGTGGTTGCCGGCGCCGGGTCTACCGCGATCTGCGCCGACCTGGGGGCCCGAACCATTCGCGAGGAAATCGACGCGATGGAGGTGCTCGGTATCGACCCCATCCATCGCCTGGTGGTCCCCAGGGTGATCGCCGCGACCGTGGTGGCCCTGCTGCTCAACGCGCTGGTGATCGTCATCGGCCTCGCCGGCGGCTTCCTGTTCGGTGTCTATCTGCAGAACGTGTCCGGCGGCGCCTACCTGTCGACGTTGACTCTGCTGACCGGGTTGCCCGAGGTGATCATCTCGACGGTGAAGGCGAGCGTGTTCGGACTCATCGCCGGCCTAGTCGGCTGCTATCGAGGCCTTACCGTCCGTGGCGGCTCCAAAGGCCTGGGCACCGCCGTGAACGAGACCGTCGTGCTGTGTGTGCTTGCGTTGTTCGCCGTGAACGTGGTGCTGACCACCATCGGCGTGAAGTTCGGAACGGGGACCTGACATGTCGACATCAGCAGTGGTGCGAGGTCGCTTTCCCGGACTGGTCGCCAACTATCAGCGCTACGTCGGGGTAGCCGGCCGCGCGCTGGAGAAGAGCGGTCAACTCGGTTGGTTCTCGGTGGCCGCCCTTCGGCAGATCCCGTGGGCGCTGCGCCGGTACCGCACCGAGACGCTGCGACTGGTCGCCGAATTGGGGATGGGCACCGGCGCCATGGCGGTGATCGGCGGCACTGTGGCGATCATGGGCTTCGTGATGCTGGCCGGCGGTTCGCTGATCGCCATCCAGGGCTTCACCTCGCTGGGCAACATCGGGGTCGAGACCTACACCGGTTTCGCCGCAGCCCTGGTCAACGTGCGCGTGGTCGGCCCGGTCAACGCCGGTATCGCCTTGGCGGCCACCGTCGGAGCGGGCGCCACCGCTGAACTGGGCGCGATGCGCATCAGCGAGGAGATCGACGCGCTCGAAGTGATGGGGATCAACTCGATCGCCTACCTGGTGTCGACGCGTGTGGTGGCCGGTTTCACCGTGATCATTCCGCTCTACGCGCTTGCACTGATCATGGCGTTCGCCGCACCGCAGATCGTCACCACGCTGTTCTTCGGCCAGTCCTCGGGCACCTACGAGCACTACTTCCGAACGTTCCTGCGGCCAGATGACGTGTTCTGGTCCTTCATCGAGACGATATTGATCGCGGTGGTGGTTATGATCACCCACTGCTATTACGGCTTCAACGCCAGCGGCGGTCCGGTCGGCGTGGGCAGCGCGGTCGGCCAGTCGATGCGCCTGTCTCTGATCACCGTGCCCACTGTCGTGCTGCTCGCCGCGTTGGCGCTCTACGGCGTCGACCCCAACTTCAACCTAACGATGTGACGCGGATGGCAAACGGGAAGCAGAACAAAGTCCACAACCCGCCGTACCGGGTCGCGGGCCTGGTGACCTTCGCGGTCCTGGCCCTGATCGCCGGGCTGGTCTACGGCCAGTTCCGTGGCGCCTTCACCAAGACGACGACCTTGACCATGGTGGCCCCGCGCGCCGGCCTGGTGATGGATCCGGGCGGCCCGGTGACCTACAACGGGGTCCAGATCGGGCGCGTCTCGAGCATCACGCCGACCGAGTACGAGAACAAGCCGGCCGCCAAGTTCGCCCTCGACGTGAACCCGAAGTACCTCAAGCTGATTCCGTCCAACGTCAAGGCCGACATCTTGGCGACCACGCTGTTCGGCAACAAGTACGTCTCGCTGACCGCGCCGGAACACCCGGCGCGGGAGCGCATCACCACCAAAAATATCATCGCGACCTCGGTGACCACCGAGCTCAACACGCTGTTCGAGACGATCAACAACCTGTCCGAACACGTCGACCCGATCAAACTGAACCTGACGCTGCACGCCGCGGCGGAGGCTCTGACCGGGCTGGGCGACAAGCTGGGCGAATCGCTGGTCAACGGCAATGCGATCCTCGACGACGCCAATGCGCGGATGCCGTTGTTCCGCCGCGACCTCAAGGGTTTCGCCAACCTGGCCGAGGTTTACGCCGACGGGGCACCGGACCTGATCGGCTTCCTGGACAGCTCGGTGGTGACCGTCAAGACGATCACCAACCAGCAGAAGGAACTCGACGCCGCGTTGCTGGGCGCCGCCGGGGTGGGCAACCTCGGGGCCGACATCACCGAGCGGTTCGGTCCGTACTTCCGGGCCCAGTTCGCCGACCTGGTTCCGGTCTCGGCGCTGCTGGACGAATACAGCCCGGAGTTGTTCTGCGCCATCCGAAACCTGGCCGAGGGCGCGCCCAAGGTCTACGAGTTCCTCGGCGGCGACGGCTACGCGCTCGACACCGTCAGCGAGCTGGTCGGCCCGGCCAACCCCTACATCTACCCCGAGAACCTGCCGCGGTACAACGCCCGCGGTGGCCCTGGCGGTGCGCCGGGTTGCTGGCAGAAGATCACCCACGACTTCTGGCCGGCGCCCTACCTGGTGGCCGACACGGGAGTCAGCCAAGCGCCGTACAACCACTTTGATACCGGATCGCCCCTGGCCGTTGATTACGTCTGGGGTCGCCAAGTCGGGGATAACACGATCAACCCATGAACATCACCAGAACCGCTATCAAACTCGGCGCCGTCGGCTCGGTGCTGCTGCTCTTCACGGTCGGGCTCGTCGTGGTGTTCGGGCAGATCCGGTTCGACCGGACAGCCCGCTACTCGGCGGAGTTCAGCAATGCCAGCGGGCTGCGCCAGGGCCAGTTCGTCCGCGCCTCCGGGGTGGAGATCGGCAAGGTCAAACGGGTCCGGCTGGTCGACGGCGGCCGTCGCGCCGTGGTGGATTTCGACGTCGACCGTTCGCTGCCGCTCTACCAGTCGACCACCGCACAGATCCGTTACGCCGACCTCATCGGCAACCGCTACCTCGAACTCAAGCGCGGCGAGGGGCAGGGCGCCGACGAGCGGCTGCCCATGGGCGGGTTCATCCCCAGCTCCCGAACCGAGCCGGCGCTGGACCTTGATGCGTTGATCGGCGGTTTCAAGCCGGTCTTTCGGGCGCTGGACCCGGAGAAGATCAACACCATCGCCTCGACCATCGTCACGGTGTTCCAGGGCCAGGGCGGCACCATCAACGACATCCTGGAGCAGACCGCCCAGCTGACCGCCCACATCGCCGACCGTGATGCGGCCATCGGCGAGGTGGTCAAGAACCTGAACGTGGTACTCGACACCGCGGTGCGCCACCGCCAGACATTCGATGAGACCGTCGACAATTTCGACAAGCTGGTCA
>NZ_JRMK01000220.1:0-4356 GCF_000972925.1 Mycobacterium sp. UM_Kg1
CGGAGAGCCCCGAGTCGCTGTTCTACCACGCCGGACTGCTCAGAAAGTTGATGGGAGTAGAGAACTGATGCTGGGACCACTTGACGAATACCCGGTTCACCAACTGCCGCAGCCGATCGCCTGGCCGGGTTCCTCGGACCGCAACTTCTACGACCGTTGCTACCTCAACGCCCACGACCGCACCGGCGACATCTTCGTGATCACCGGATGCGGCTACTATCCCAACCTCGGCGTCAAAGACGCTTTTGTGCTGGTGCGCAGGGGCGATACCCAGACCGCGGTACACCTGTCCGACGGAATCGACTCCGACCGGCTCAATCAGCGGGTCGGCGCCTACCGCATCGAGGTCACCGATCCCCTGCGCTCGCTGCGCGTGGTCATGGACGAAACCGACGGCATCGCCCTCGATCTGGTGTGGGAGGGCCTGTTCGACCCGGTACAGGAGCAGCGCCACATCCTGCGGACCGGTAACCGGGTGACCCTGGACGCGCAGCGCTTCGCCCAACTGGGCTCCTGGAGCGGGCGCATCGCGATCGACGGCGAGGAGATCGCCGTGGACCCCGCGGTCTGGATCGGATCGCGTGACCGCTCCTGGGGCATCCGCCCGGTCGGTGAACGCGAGCCCGCGGGCCGGCCGGCCGACCCGCCGTTCGACGGCATGTGGTGGCTCTACGTACCCATGGCATTCGAGGACTTCGCGGTGGTGCTGATCGTTCAGGAGGAGCCCGACGGGTTCCGCTCGCTCAACGACTGCAGTCGGATCTGGCGCGACGGCCGCATCGAACAGCTGGGCTGGCCCCGGATTTCGACCCGCTACCGATCGGGCACCCGGATCCCCACCGGCGCCACCATCGAGGCCACGCGCCCGGACGGCACGCCGGTGGTGTTCGAGGTGGAATCCAAACTGCCGGTCCCCATTCACGTCGGCGGCGGTTACGGCGGCGACATCGACTGGCTGCACGGCGAGTGGAAGGGCGAGAAGTTCACCGAGCGCCTGACCTACGACATGACCGATCCGGCCATCCTCGGGCGCGCCAGTTTCGGCGTGATCGACCACGTGGGGCGTGCGGTGTGCCGCGACGGTGATGCCGCCCCGGTCGAGGGCTGGGGTCTCTACGAGCACGGCGCGTTGGGCCGCCACGACCCGAGCGGGTTCCCCGACTGGGTCACGATGGCGCCCTAGGGTATAGCCGCCGTCAACGCAGGTTGGCGACGATCTCACCGATCAGCGCCGGCGCGATCGGCGCCGCCTGGTAGACGCAGACCGTGGCGGCGACCCCGTCGACCCGGTCGCGGATACGCGCCGCCACCTGCGCCGGCGTGCCGCAGGCGGCAATGGTGTGCAGGATTTCGTCGCTGATCAGCGCACCCATCTGCGCCCACCTGCCCTGCTTGGACAGTGCGTTGAGTTCGGGTTGCAGGTCCTGCCAGCCGTGTGCGGCCAGCACCGGGGCGTAGGCCGGAGTCGAAGCATAGAATCCGAGCAGTGTCCGCGTGGCGGCCTCGGCGGCCTGCCGTTGCGCCTCGGTGGCGCCGGTGGCGACGATGATCTCCGGAATCACGGTGAAGTCCTCGGCACGGCGCCCGGCGCGGTCGAGCCCAGCCCGCACCGCGGGCAGGGTGTTCTGGTGCAGAAATCGCTTGGTGGAGAACGGCATCACCAGCAGTCCGTCTGCATGCTCAGCGGCAGCTCGGGTCAGCCGCGGCCCCAGCGCGCCGACGAAGATCGGCGGTGCACCATAGGGGTTCGGCCCCGGCGAGAATGTCGGGGTCATCAACGTATGCCGGTAATAGTCGCCCCGAAAATCCAAGCGGGCGCCGGTGTTCCAGGACTCGAAGATCGCCCGCAGCGCCGCGACCAGCTCCACCATGCGGTCCACCGGACGGTCGAACGCGGCGCCGAATCGCTTCTCGATCTGGGTGCGCACCTGCGTGCCCAAGCCGAGAATGAAGCGCCCGCCGCTGAGCAACTGGTGGTCGTTGGCCTGGTGCGCCAAATGGATCGGGTTGCGCGGGAACGCGATCGCGACGTTGGTCATCAGGTCCAGGCCGCCCACGCCGGCAGCCAGTGTCAAAGGGGCGAACACGTCATGCGGGCCCTCGAAGGTGAACACCCCGTCGACGCCGGCATCGCGAAGCTCACGGGCCTGAGCGACCACACCGGTCAGCCCACTGAGGGCAGCCAGGACCTTCAATGCAATTCCGGGACCCTACGAGCGGAACTCGGCGCCGACGGCCACGTCGCCCGCCGACCCGGTGGCCACGTCGACCAGGGCGCGAAGTTCTCGGTTCACCACGGCGGGGTGCTCGAGGATCGAGCAGTGTCCCCCGCTGAGTTCGACGAACCGGGCGAGGTTGGGCACGGCGTCGGCGATTCGGTGCGAGACTCGCAGCGGCAACAACCTGTCGCGGGTGCTGCCGATGACCAGCGTCGGCACGGTCAGCCCGTCGAGGTTGATGAACGATCCCTGACCGAGCGAGTCGGTCAGCACCCGCACCCAGTGGCCGCGGCCGGCCGCCGGAGTCTTGGCGAACAAGTCACAGATCAACGCGTTGACCCACGGGTCGGCCTCACCGCCGACGGCCAGCATACGCACAAACCGCCGAACCGCCACGTGCGCCGGCCCGGCGATCGGGACGTTGCCGAACGTCAGCAGCGCGCGGCGCGCGGTTTCCACGCGCACCCGTTGCACCGGCGGCGGCACCCGGAACAGGTCCACCTCGGCCAGCAGATTGCCGGAGGTGGTATTGATCAGCGCGACGGCATCGGCCCGCTCCTGCACGCGGTGCCGGAACCGGTCCGACCAAGCGTTGATCGCGATACCGCCCATCGAATGGCCGGCGATGACGGCGCGCTCTCCCGGCGCCAGGGTGGCGTCGAGCACCGAGTCCAGATCCGATGCCAGGTGGGTCAGACTGTATCCGCCGCGCCGGGGTACCCCGCTGCGTCCGTGACCACGGTGGTCGTAGGCGATCACCCGGTGGTCGGCGCTCAGGTCGGCGATCTGGTGGCCCCACACGCGGATGGCGCAGGTGATGCCGTGCGCGAGCACAATCGGGTAGCCGTCCGGCGGACCGAAGACCTGGGTGTGCAGGCGGGTTCCGTCGGCCGCCCGGACCTCCATGGTGCGGGCCGGCGGCAACTGCGCGGGGAAACTACCGGCATTCCGCCGCCGGCTGGACCGTTGAGCACTCATCGCCACACCTCATCGGTAATGCGGCAACACTGCCGCATCGCGAGCATACGCCTGAGTGGACTAGGTTTTCGGGGAGGCACTACGGACGGAGGGCTCGCCATGCGCGCGGTACAGATTTCCCAACTCGACGGGCCGGCTGCGGCGCAGGTGGTCGAGCTGGACGAACCGGCCGGTGATGACCTGGTCGTCGTCGACGTGCACGCGGCCGGGGTGGCGTTTCCCGACGTGTTGCAGTCCCGCGGGCTCTATCAGCACAAGCCGGAGCCGCCGTTCGTGCCCGGCGGCGAGGCCGCCGGCGTGGTGCGCAGCGCCCCGGCCGGCGCACATGTGCGTCCCGGCGACCGGGTGGCGGTCCTGACCATGCTCAACGGCGGAATGGCGCAGGTGATCGCGGTGCCGGCCGCGCAGGTGTTCGCGCTGCCCGACTCGGTGTCGTTGGAGGCCGGCGCCGGACTGCTGTTCAACGACCTGACGGTGCTGTTCGCGCTGACCACGCGCGGTCATCTGACCGAGGGGAGCACCGTGCTGGTGCACGGCGCCGCCGGCGGCATCGGCACCTCCGCGCTGCGACTGGCCGGACCGCTCGGCGCCTCACGGGTGATTGCCGTCGTCTCCACCGAGGAAAAGGCCGAGGTTGCCCGTGCTGCCGGGGCCACGGACACCGTGCTCGCCGACGGGTTCCGCGAGGCGGTCGCCGAGCTGACCAGAGGGCGCGGCGTGGACCTGGTACTCGACCCTGTCGGCGGCGACCGGGTCACCGACTCCCTGCGGTCCCTGGCTCCCGCCGGCCGGTTGCTGGTGGTGGGTTTCACCGGCGGCGACATCCCGACGGGGAAGGTCAACCGGCTCCTGCTCAACAACATCGACGTGGTCGGTGTCGGCTGGGGCGCCTGGGTGACGTCGCATCCGGGCGAGCTGGAGCGGCAGTGGGAGACCCTGAAGCCGCTGCTGGCAGCTGGCCGGGTGGCGCCCCCGCAGCCGCACGTGTTCGGGCTCGATCAAGCAGCTGAGGCGTTGGCCGCACTGGAGAATCGCACCGCGGCCGGCAAAGTCGTGCTGCGCATGCGTGACTAGTTGTACTGACCTGAGAGGTTAGGTACGCGGCTGGCGGGTGGTTGGCCGCCGAGTGCGGTGTGGCCGCGTTGGTGATTGTAGGTGT
>NZ_JRMK01000221.1:0-4298 GCF_000972925.1 Mycobacterium sp. UM_Kg1
TACAACACTCAACGAGGCCACTCCGCCCTCGGCGGAAGACCACCCATCACCCGACTCGCCGCCTGACAACAACGTGTCAGGTCACAACAGCTAACCGGCGAAAATCTGCCAACCGGCAGCTTCGTGCTGCTGGCGCCAGAACTCGTCGAAACGCCCACCCGCCGCCCGCAATTGACCGATGGTGCCGTCTTCGACGATGCGGCCGTCGTCGATGAACAGCACGCGGTCGGCGTGGGCGATGCTGGCCAGCCGGTGCGCGACGATCACCCGGGTGCGCGGGCGCAGTTCGGAACTGAGCGCGGCAACGACGGCCGCCTCGTTCTCGGTGTCCAGGGCACTGGTCGCCTCATCGACCAGCAGTACCGGCGCGAGCTTGAGCAGGGCGCGGGCAATGCTGACCCGTTGCCGCTCACCGCCGGACAACGCCGCTCCGGCCTCCCCCACGCGGGTGCCGGCGCCGTCGGGCAGCCGGGCCAACAGCTCGTCGACGCGGGCGAGCCCGGTCGCCGTCTGGAACGCGGCCGGGTCGGCATCGGGGTCTCCCACCAGCACGTTGTCCTCGACCGTGCCGTCAAGAAGGTAGGGGTGCTGGAACACCATACTGCTCAGGGCCCGCCGGGACGGCGCGTCCAGCTCGGCGGCGTCGACCCCGTCCACCAGGACCCGGCCGCGGCTCGGTTCGTGCAGGCCGGCGATCAGGGACAAGATGGTGCTCTTGCCCGATCCCGACGGCCCGACGATGGCCGTGGTGGTGCCGGGCTCCAGCGCGAAGCTGACCCCGTCGAGCACCGGGGGGCCCGCCGGGTCGTAGCCGAAGGTGACGTTGTCGAACTCGATGCGGGGCGCGGGCGCCTCCCCGGGCACCCGACGGGTGCCGACCGTCACCTCCGGCGCGGTGAGCACGGCACGAATCCGGTCCAGGGAGGCCCGGGTGGACTCCAGCGCCGGCGCCAACTCGCTGATGACGGTGAACGGTTCGAGGTAGCGGGCCGCCACGACGATCAGCGCGATGGCCTGCGGGACGCTCAGCGTGCCGGTCACGGTCAGCGCGGTGGTGGTACCGGCGAGCAGGATGAGCGCGCCCTGGCTGGCCAGGCTGAACAGCAGCTGGCCCGGGATCTGCATGAGCAGCAGCCGCATGGCCGCGCCGTGCTGGGCGTTCAGGGCCAGTCCGACGGTGCTGCGTTCGGGTTCGACGCGCCGGGCCGCGCGCAGCGCCTGCTGGGTGCGGGCGAATTCGATGATCCGTTCGGTGAGCGCGGTGTTGGCGTCGCCGGCGGCGGCGTCCGCGCGGGCGCTGAGCCGGTTGGACGCCCACAGCGCGCCCAGCAGCAGCGGTACCCCGCCCAGGGCGGCCAGCCCCAGTTGCCAGGAGACCCCGAACAGCGCCACGGCGATAGCCGGCGGCAGCAGGATCGCGCTGATCAGCGGGGTCGCCAGGTTGACCACCAGACTGACCAGTTCCGGGCCGGTACTGGCGATCGCCTGGCGTGCCGTAGCCGTGTTGGCCGGGGTGAACCAGCCCAGGCGTACGCCGGGCAGGCGGTCGGCGACGTCATGTTGGGTGTGATCGAGGACAGCAAAGCCCAGGTCGAAACCGATTCGGGCGCAGCAGAAATCGACCAGCCAGCCCACGACGGTGGCCACCGTCAGCCAGCCCAGCCACCGCAGCGCTGCCGCCGGGGTGTCGGAGAACAGCGCGCTGACCAGCGGGACCAGTAAGACGGTGGCGGCCGCGCGCACCGCCACTGACACGGTGGTCAGCACGGCGTAGCCCAGTAGCCGGGGGCGGCGACCCTGCGGGATCAGCTGGATCAGGGTGCGGATCATCGGCTCGCCTCCGCAGCCACCGCGGCGCGACCGCTGTCCCAGAGCCGGCGATAACGTCCCCCCGCGGCCAGCAGCTCCTCGTGCCGGCCCTGCTCGGCGACGCCGCCGTGGTCGAGCACCACGATCTGGTCGGCGGCGGTGATGGTGTGCAGCCGGTGCGCGATGACCAGCACGGTGCGGTCCCGGGTCAACCGGTTGAGCGCTTGCTGCACCAGGTATTCCGATTCGGGATCGGCGAACGCGGTTGCCTCGTCGAGGATCAGCACCGGGGTGTCGGCGAGGATGGCTCGGGCGATGGTGAGCCGCTGCCGTTCCCCGCCGGAGAGGGCCGAAGCGGCACCGAGCACCGTGTCGTAGCCCTGCGGCAACCGCAGGATCCGGTCATGGATCTGGGCGTCCGCGGCGGCGGCGTGCACCTGCTCGTCGGTGGCCTCCGGTGCGGCCAAGGCGATGTTGTCCCGCACGCTGCCGTGTACCAGCTGGGTCTCCTGCAGCACGAATCCCACCCGCCGGTACAGTTCGTCGGCGGTCAGCGTCCGGATGTCTTGTCCGTCAATCGATATCGAGCCGGAGTCGACGTCGTGGAACCGGGCGAGCAGCGCAGCCAGGGTGGACTTGCCCGATCCCGACGGCCCCACCAGCGCGGTCACCGTGCCCGGCCGCAGGGTCAGCGACACGTCCCGGATCACCGGGACACCGGGGCGGTAGCCGAAGGTGACCGACTCGAAGCGCACCCCGGCGGGGGCGTCCGCCTGCCCCGGCGGCACGTGCTCGACGGCGAGTTCGGGTTCGTCCAGGGCGATCTGCAGCCGGCGGGCGGCCAGCATTCCGCCCCGGATACCGCCGACCCCCAACCCGATGCCCAGCAGCCGGGCGCCGAATGTGGTGCCCAGTAACAGGAAGGGCAGCAGATTCACCGGGTCCATCCGGCCGGAGACCACGAGCGGGGTGCCGGCCAGCAGGATCAGCCACAGGAACGTCGACGGCCGGGTGACCAGGTCCATCAGTGTCTTCTTGCCGACGAACGGCCGCTGCCAGGACACCAGGAACTCGATGTAGGAGTCCAGGCGGCTGCGGAAGGTGGAGGCAGCGGCGCCGCCGAACACCCGGATCACCGGCTGGCCCTCCAGGGAGGTGCCGGCTTCGCCGTTCATCCGCTCGGCCCAGCGCTGCGCCTGGCTGATCTTGGGACCGGATTGGGTCATCATCACCGACATCAGCACCAGGTAGACCAGCACCGGCACGAACAGCACCAGCGCGACCCGCCAGTCCACCACGAACAGGTAGACCAGCACCGCCACCGGTGCCACCACGGCGGCGACCGCGTCGGGAATGGCGTGGGTCACCAGGTAGTGCAGGGATAACGTGTCGTCGGCTACCAGCTGCTTGATCGCCCCGGATCCCCGGTCGGTGAACCAGCCCAGCGGCAGCCGGGAGAGTTTGCTCAGCAGCCGGCTGCGCAACGTGCTGGCGAACCGGGCGTCGACCACATGCAGCCACAGCGTCAGGCCCGCGCCCAGCAGGGTGCCCAGCCCCAGTACCGTGAGCGCGGCGACGCCCACAGTCCACAGCCGGGACTCGTCGGCGCCGGCGACCAGCAACCGGGCCAGCTCCACCAGCAGCACGAACGGAGCCAACTGCAACAGCGTGATCAGTGCCTGCAGAACACCGGAGACGATCAGTGGCACCCGCACCGCCCCGAGCAGTCGGCCCGCGGCCTGGGCGCGCCACTCCCCCTTCGTCGCCTTCGCGTTGACTCTGCGCTCACCAGGTGCCGCACTCGCACTTTTGTCTGGTGGCGGCAGAGTCAACGCGGCGTCCGCGGTGTCGCGCTGGGTGCCCATCGCGCGACCGGCGGTCCAGTAGGCCTGGGCGTGGATCTCGGATTTGGGAAAGCCGAACTCGTCGCGCAGCCGGGTCCGCAGGGCCTTGAGGGTTGCGGCCTCGGGGGTGGCCCAGGCATACCAATTGGACCAGTCCCGGGCCTCGATCGCCTCCGCCAGCGAGTGCGGGCCACGCCGCGGCACCCAGTGCACGCGCAGCCGCGGGTGGTGCTGCAGCGGGATCGCGACGTCGTTGTCATCATGCTGTTCGAGATAGAGCTCGATCGGTATGTCGCCGGCAATCGAGCCGATGATGGCGTTGATGCCCGGGATGGACGCCGAGTCGCCGAGCAGCAGGTAGCCGGCGGGTGCGGTGTCGGCGTCGGGCACCTCGAAGCGCGTCGAGCCCATCAGCGACATCGCCGTGATGGTGGCCCCCGGTTCGACCGTGCGCGCCCACCGGGTGGCCGGACCGGCCGGTTCGTGCATCACCATGTCGACCGCGAAGCGTCCGCTCTCGGCGTCGCCTTCGGCGATGGTGTAGGCGCGTTGAAACTCAGTGGCCGAACCGTCCGGGTCGGGGAACCAGAACCGCAGCCAGGCGCAGGGCTCGACGACGGCATCGGTGAACCTGTCTCTTATACA
>NZ_JRMK01000222.1:0-4253 GCF_000972925.1 Mycobacterium sp. UM_Kg1
ATCGGCGGCCAGGAGGACCAACTCATCGACATCGCCCTGGAGATCCAGCGGGAGCGAGCCGCGAAATAACCGCGGCATGACCACACGGCGCCATCCGCCGCGACCTGGAGCAGGGAGCTGCTGTCTGCTGCTACGCGTCGTTCTTGGCGATGGCTGAGATGGCTCTTTCGAGATGACGCCGCAGTTCATCTGGTGTCGTCCGATTTTGGGCGATTGCCAGGAGGTTTGTGATCCACACATCGGCGACAAGTGCAGCGACTTGGCGGACGTGTTCGTGGCCGGCGGGACCGTGGTGGTTCAACGCGTCGGCAAGGATCTCCACCAGGCCTTCCCGCACGGCCGTGGCTCTGCGGGCGGCCGAACCGGCTGCATGGAGATAGGCGCGTGCCACGGCGTCGGCGAATCGCGGCGTCAACGACATCCGTTCGGTGAGGGAGGCGACAACGATGATCAGCCGACGGTAGGGATGGGATGGGCTGATCGGAGCCGATGGCGCCGAGGCTTGGAAATTGCTCAGCCAGGTGGTCAGGCAGTCGACCAGCAGGTCATCTTTCGAACAGAAGTGTTGGTATACAGCGCTGGGGGATACGCCGGCTGATTTCGCGATGGATCTGATCTGTACCGACTCGTAGCCGTTGGCTGCTTGGTGAAGGGCGGCCCGTGCGATGCGGCCTCGCTGCTCTGATGGTCCGGATCCGATCACGGGGTCATTCACGGACTGTGCTCCTGAACTCTGGTGATCGTCGTCGCGACCGCGCGCAA
Organism: Mycobacterium sp. UM_Kg1; assembly: GCF_000972925.1. NCBI lineage: Bacteria > Bacillati > Actinomycetota > Actinomycetes > Mycobacteriales > Mycobacteriaceae > Mycobacterium > Mycobacterium sp. UM_Kg1. The sequence continues at coordinate 763 of NZ_JRMK01000222.1, forward strand.
AGGCTATGACTCCGGCGAATCGGACCGTTGACGAGTTCTCGCTCACCGGAACAATCGTCTGCCGCTCGGGCGGGCTAAGGTCTGGCTCATGCGGGTTTACATCCCGGCGACGCTGGCCATGCTGGCCCAGCTGGTCGCCGACGGCTCACTGCGTCCGGTCAGCGGGACCGCATTTGCGGTGACTCCGGCGCTGCGGGAGGCTTACGCCCACGGCGACGACGACGAGCTGGCCGAGGTCGCGCTCGGCGAGGCGGCGCTGGCATCGCTGCGGCTGCTCGGCGCTGCCGCGACCGATCCGGCCGCCGAGAAGCTGCCGGTTCGGCGGGCGGTGTTGGTCGCCGAAGTCGAGGGCGTCACGGTCCGCCCCGACTTGGACGCCGGCGTGGTCCGGCTGGCGGGTCCGGTGGCGATCACCGACGTGGTCGCGGCGTATGTGGACAACGCCGCCGCCGAGCCTGCTGTGCGCGCAGCGCTGGCGGTGATCGACGACGCGGATCTCGGTGACGAGGACGCGGAGCTGACGGTCGGCGACGCCCAGGACCACGACCTGGCCTGGTACGCCACCCAGGAGCTGCCGTTCCTGCTTGACCTGCTCTGATGCCGCCCCAGCAAAGTTACGGTACCGTAGGTTCATCTATCCGGTAGATGAACAGGGACACCGTCGTGAGCAAAAAGCAATCGGCCATCGTCGCGCGCCTCGGCGACACCAAGCGGGCGACCGCCGCGGGGGCCGACCGGCATCCGGCGTGGAACGCCTTGCGGCGCATCGCAACACAGATCACCACGCCGCTGCTGCCGGATGACTATCTGCGACTGGTCAACCCCTTGTGGTCGGCCCGGGAATTGCGCGGGCGGGTGGTGGAGGTCCGGCGGGAGACCGCGGATTCGGCGACGCTGGTCATCAAGCCCGGCTGGGGGTTTCAGTTCGACTATCGGCCCGGTCAATACATCGGCATCGGTCTGCTGGTGGATGGGCGATGGCGATGGCGTTCCTACTCGCTGACATCGGCACCGGTGCGCGGCGCCCGCACCATCGCGATCACCGTGAAGGCGATGCCGGAGGGTTTTTTGTCCAGTCACCTGGTGGACGGCGTGGCGGCCGGGACCATCGTGCGACTGGCCGCCCCGCAGGGGGAGTTCGTGCTGCCCGATCCGGCGCCGGCCTCGGTGCTGTTCCTCACTGCGGGTTCGGGGGTCACCCCGGTCATGGCGATGTTGCGCTCCCTGGCGCGGCGGGGCGACCTGGGCAACGTCGTTCACCTGCACTCGGCCCCCACCGCGGCGGACGCGCTGTTCGCCGATGAGCTGGACCGCCTGGCGCAGGACAATCCCGGTTACCGGCTGCTGTTGCGCACCACGCGCGACCAGGGCCGGCTTCAACTGCGGGGCCCGGAAGCCCTCGACGATGCGGTGCCTGACTGGCGCGAGCGCCAGACCTGGGCCTGCGGGCCGGCGGCGATGCTGGGCGACGCCGAGCGTCTCTGGTCGACCGAGGGGATCGCCGAGCGGCTGCACGTCGAGCGGTTCTCGGTGGCGCGTACCGGAGCGGTCGAGGGTGGTGGCACCATCACCTTCGCTGCCAGCGGGAAGAGCGTCGCGGCGGATGCGGCAACCACTCTGCTCGAGGCCGGCGAGGGCGCCGGAGTGCTGATGCCGTTCGGATGCCGGATGGGCATCTGCCAATCATGCGTGGTGACGCTGGTGTCGGGGCAGGTGCGGGATCTGCGCACCGGTGTCGACCACGAGGCCGGCACCCGGGTGCAGACCTGTGTGTGCGCCGCGGCCGGCGATTGCCAACTGGACGCCTGAGGGTTACCCGCTGGTAACCTACGTTGACGTAGGTTACGATATCGTAGGTACAGACGGCAAAGCATTTCCTGGAGGAAGTTAATGGCGGTTACCGACGTCGAGGTGTTTGCGCACCTCAGTGACGCCGATGTGGCGAACCTCGCTGCGGAACTGGATGCCATCCGCCGAGACGTCGAGGCCAGCCGGGGCGAGCGCGACGCGCGCTACATCCACCGCACCATCGCGGCTCAGCGACTGCTAGAGGTGGCCGGTCGGGTGCTGCTGGCGGCCGGGGATCGGCGCTGGGCGCGCTGGACCGGTACGGCGACCCTGGCCGTGGCCAAGATTGTCGAGAACATGGAGATCGGCCACAACGTCATGCACGGCCAGTGGGACTGGATGAACGATCCGGAGATCCATTCCACCAGTTGGGAATGGGATATGGCCGGCTACTCCAAGCACTGGCGCTTCACCCACAACTTCGCCCACCACAAGTACACCAACATCCTCGGGATGGACGACGACGTGGGCTACGGCCTGCTGCGGGTCACTCGCGACAATCCCTGGAAGCGCTTCAACATATTCAACCTGTTCTACAACGCCATGTTGGCGATCGGGTTCGAGTGGGGTATCGCGTTGCAGCACTTGGAGATCGGCAAGATCTTCAAGGGCCGCAACAACCGCCAGGCGACATTGGTGCGGCTGCGGGAGTTCGGCGGCAAGGCCGGCCGGCAGGTGTTCAAGGACTACATCGCGTTTCCGGCCCTGACCTCCTTGTCGCCCCGCGCATCGTTCGCCTCCACCGTGAAGGCCAATGCGATAGCCAACGTGATTCGTAGCGTCTGGGCCAACGCCATCATCTTCTGCGGCCATTTCCCCGACGGCGCAGAGAAATTCACCAAGACCGACATGGCCGGTGAGTCGCAGGGGCAGTGGTACCTCCGGCAGCTGCTGGGCAGTGCCAACATCGACGCCGGGCCGGCGATGCGGTTCTTCAGTGGCAGCCTGTCGCACCAGATCGAGCATCATCTGTTCCCCGATCTGCCGAGCAACCGCTACCCCGAGATCGCCGAGCGGGTGCGAGCCGTGTGCGAGCGCTACGACCTGCCCTACACCTCCGGGCCGTTCCTGGTGCAGTACGGCAAGACCTGGCGCACCATCGCCAAACTGTCTCTGCCGGACCGTTTCCTGACCGACACCTCCGATGATGCGCCGGAAACGCGCAGCGAGAAGATGTTCGCCGAACTCGGGCCGGGATTCTCGCGGGTGGATCCGATGACCGGGCGCCGTCGCGGTCTCAAGTCGGCTATCAGGGCGGTGCGGGGCTGGCGCAGCGGCCGGCAGGCCGAGTTGGCCGCCTGACCCGGCGGAAGCCGAATGCGACCGGTCAGCCCTCGCGCAACACTGTGAGCAACCGGCGGGCCGCGGCGACTCGGCGCTGCGCCGCCCCCGTGAGGTTGTCCAGCGCGCATTCGGGATCGGCGGGTGGACCCAGATGCCCGCAGCCGCGCGGACAGTCGGCGATGGCTTCGGCCAAATCGGAGAACGCCAGCAACACGTCGTCGGGGGCAATATGGGCCAAGCCGAACGAGCGAATCCCCGGGGTGTCGATCACCCAGCCGGAGTCCGCCAGCCGCAGGGCCACCGACTGAGTGGACGTATGCCGGCCCCGGCCGATGTCGGTGACCCGCCCCACGGCCCGG
>NZ_JRMK01000223.1:0-4243 GCF_000972925.1 Mycobacterium sp. UM_Kg1
ATGTGTATAAGAGACAGGTGCGGGGCGCGCGTTGATCGTCTCGATCGCTTCGTCGAGGGTGCCGTAGCCCTGCACTGCCAGCACCGGGCCGAAGATCTCCTCATCGGCGAGGCGCATGGTTGCGTCGACGCCGCGCACGATGGTGGGGGCGATCTTGCGCGAGCTGCGATCCGGGAGTGCCTCGCCGGCGGGCGCGACGGTCTCAACCTCGGCGCCGCACCGGCGAGCGTCCTCGATCAGGCCCAGCACGCGGTCGAAGTTGGCGATGTTGACGCTTGAGCAGTAATCGTCGTTGGCCAGGATCGTCGGGAACATCGCCTGCAGGGCCTGGCGGGCCGCATCGACGAAGGCGTCCACCTTGTCCTCGGGCACCAGAACACAGTCCGGACACACGCAGACCTGGCCGCCGTTGACCATTCGAGCCGACGCGATCCGCTTTGCCGCGCGCGCGATGTCGGCGTCGGGCGCCACCACGACGGGGTTCTTCCCGCCCAGTTCCAAAGTCACCGGGACCAGGTTGTCCGCGGCGGCGCGTTGCACCAGTGCCCCCACCGTCGGTGAACCGGTGAAGAAGACATGATCGAACGGCAGACCGGCGAACGCGGCCGCCACGTCAGCGCCGCCCGTGACGACGGCGAACTCGTTCTCGTCGAAGTACTCCGGCGCCAGCTGCGCCATCAGATCGGCAGTGCACGAGGTGATCTCGGACATCTTTACCATCACCCGGTTGCCCGCCGCGAAGGCCGCTGCCGCCGGCACCACCACCAGTTGCAACGGGAAATTCCACGGCCCGATGATGCCCACCACGCCAAGCGGACTGGGTTGCACCTCGGCACGCAACCCGACCAGCCGGGCCGCACGTAGCAGCTTGCTGGGACGCATCCATTGTCGAACATGCGATCTGGTGTGCTCGACCACGGGAATCATGCCGATCATCTCGGTGGCCAACGAGGCCGCCCGAGACCGAGTGCCGAAATCGTGCTCCATCGCCTGTGTGAAGGCCTCCACGTTGTCCAGAACCATCATCATCAGCCGGTCGATGCGGTTGCGCCGGACCGCGAGACTGGGCGGCCCGTCGTCGGTGAAGGAGCGCCGCTGCTTCTCCAGCAGATCTGCCAAGTCGGTGGTCACGACAGGTCCAACGGCCCGTTCTGGGCCACGGTCTGCAACTGTCCCAGTTCGACGCCGCGGTCGGCGGCGGCAGCGATGCAGGCCGCAACGTCCTTGCGCATGAAGGGTGCAACGACTTCGGCGAAACTTGCCACACCGCCGGCCGACTGCACGTACCCCGCTGCCCGGCTGCCGCCGCTGCACTGCTCCAGCGCCTCGAACAGGCTGGCGTCGCGCACTCCGAGGGCCTTGGCCAACTCGACCGCGGCGGCCACCAGCTGCGCGTTGGCCGCAAAGAGCACGTTGTTGATCAACTTGAGGTTCAAGGCGGTGCCCAGCCCGCCGGTGTGGATCACCGGGTCGGCGTAGGACGCCAGCACCGGCCGCGCCCGGGCCACCGCGTCGTCCGGGCCGCCGAGCAGCACAGTGAGCGTTCCCGCCTCGATGTCGTGGGCGCCGCCGCTGACCGGGGCGTCCACCAGCACCGGGCCGTCCGGAAATTGCTCCGCGAGGCCGGTCAGCGTGCTCACCGTGCCCGTGGTGTGGGAGACCACGACGGCGCCGGAGTCGGCATGGGCGATCAGTCCGTCGGCACCGGCGGCTACCTCGAGCAGTTGCGCGTCGGAGAACAGGCAGCTGATCACCACGCCGGCATCACGGGCAGCCGCGGCGACAGACTCCACCGGCACGGCGCCCGCGGCCGCGAGCCGTTCCCGCACCTCGGGTCGTCGCGCGTACACCTGAACCCGGTAGCCGGCGGCGGCCAGGCGCCGCACCATGGGCTCGCCCATCCTGCCGGCGCCGACGAACCCGACAATCTCGCCCTTTGCGCTCATTCTCGGCTCCTCAAAGGCAGCTTTCGGCCGTTCCGATGGCGCCCACCGTAGCATTGTCGACCTCCGCCGAATTCGTTACAGTCGTGCTTACTGTCGTTATTTCGGGTACATCAGAAGGTGGCGAGGATGCACCACCCGCAGCCCCGAGAGGAAGCCATGACGCTGGACTCGTCACCTGCCACCCCTACATCGCCGCACCCATACCATCGGCTCGACATCTCCGAAACTGAGTTCTGGGGCAAGGACTTCCGGACCCGGGACGAGAGCTTCGCAACGCTGCGCGACGAGCCCGGCCTGACCTGGCACCGGCCGTTCGACGCCGTATTCCCCCACCAGGAGACCGGATACTGGGCAGCGACCCGGCACGCCGACGTCAAGTTCGTCAGCCAGCATGAAGAGCTGTTCTGTTCCCGCGAGGGCGTCAGCGTCGATCCCATGCCGGCCGAGATCCAGCGCAACATGACGTTCTTCCTGGCGATGGACCCGCCCGACCACACCCGGTATCGCAAGCTCATCAGTTCAGGGTTCACGCCCCGGCAGGTCCGGCGCATCGAGGAGCAGATCAAAGCCAACTCCCGCAGCATCGTCGACGACCTGCTGGCCCAATTGCGCAGCGGCGACCAGATCGACTTCGTCGCAAGCTGCTCGGGCCTCCTGCCGATGCGCACCGTCTCGGACATGATCGGCATAGACCTGGCCGACCAGCAGAAGGTGGCCTATGCCGCCGAATGTCTGTTCAGCAGCAGCGACGAGGAGTACGCCTCGCTGGAGGAGCGGGCCGTGCACGTCATGACGCAGCTGGGCGTGCTGGCCGGCTCCGGCGTCGAATTGGCCCAACGCCGCCGGGCCGAACCGCACGATGACCTGATGACCGAGCTGGTCAACGCCGAGGTCGACGGCCACCGGCTGACCGACGCCGAGCTCGGTTCGTTCATGGTCTTGCTGGGATCTGCCGGAAACGACACCACCAAGCAGGCCACCACCCACGCCTTCAAGGCGCTCGTCGAGCATCCCGAACAGCGCGCCTGGCTGCTGGCGGACTACGACAATCGGATCGGCGGGGCGGTCGAGGAGTTCGTGCGCTGGGCGACACCGGTACTCGCCTTCGCCCGCCACGCAGTGGTCGACACCGAGGTCGCCGGGACCGAGATCAAGGCCGGCGAGAAGGTGGCGCTGTTCTACTGCTCGGCCAATCGCGACCAGACCGTGTTCGAGCGCCCGCATGAATTCGACATCACCCGCACCACCAACCCGCACCTGGGTTTCGGCGGCGGCGGGGCGCACTACTGCCTGGGAACCCATGTGGCCCGGATGGAATTGCGGCACCTGTTCTACGAGCTGCTCACCCGCTTGCCCGAGGTCACCCTCGGCGAACCGGAGTACCTGCAGAGCACCTTCGTGCACGGCATCAAGCGCATGCCCATCAGGCTGGCCTGAATTGATATCGGCAAACGGGAGGCAGTCCGTGGAGAGCCCGGTCGACGACATCGCTGCCGCACTCGACAAGCCGGCCGGCTACCTGCGGGACCCCTACCCGTACTTCCGCCGCCGGCGAGACGGACTTGGGGTTTTCCCCGGGACGGTCATGGACTACTCCAAGACCCCCGCGTCGCTTCGACCGGAGAACCAGTTCGCCGCAGTGTCCTTCGAGGCGGTGAACCAGGTTTTCCGGGAAGCGGATTCGTTCAACTCGCACAGCTACGACGTCACCATCGGCTTGTTCATCGGGCCGACGATCCTGGCCATGGAGGGCGAGCGGCACCGCAAACATCGCAACCTGGTCTCCTCGGCGTTCAAACGCAAGTCGCTGGTGCACTGGGAGCCGGAGGTGGTCCGGCCCGTGTGCACCGCGCTGATCGATGAGTTCATCGATGCCGGAGCGGCCGACCTGGTGTCCGGGTTCACCTTCGAGTTCCCCACCCGGGTCATCGCCAAGCTGCTGGGGCTTCCCGAGGAAGATCTGCCCTGGTTTCGCCAGCGGGCCATCGAGCTGATCAGCTACACCGTCGCCTACGAGCGGGCTTTCACCGCGTCGGCCGAACTCAAAGAATACTTCCTGACCCAGATGGACAAACGCAAGTCCGCGCCCACCGACGACATCATCGGTGACCTGGTCACAGCTGAAGTCGACGGCGAGAAGTTGACCGAAGAAGCGATCTTCTCCTTCCTGCGCCTGCTGTTGCCGGCCGGCCTGGAAACCACCTACCGGGCGACCGGCAACCTGCTGCACCTGCTGCTGACCCACCCCGACCAGTTCGCCGCGGTGCGGGCCGACCACGATCTGATCCTGTCTCTTA
>NZ_JRMK01000224.1:0-4235 GCF_000972925.1 Mycobacterium sp. UM_Kg1
CAGATGTGTATAAGAGACAGTTACCACCCTGGCCACCGTTTCCACCGGTGCCACCGGCCACGGCGAGGACACCGTCGCCGCCGTTACCGCCGCTGCCGCCGGTGCCACCCGCACCGCCGACACCACCGGCACCGGAGGTCGTACCACCCTGGCCGCCGTTACCACCGGCTCCACCGACACCACCGTTGCCGCCGAGCGTGCCGTTGCCGTCGATGTCGGTGATACCCAGGACACCGCTGCCGCCGTGGCCACCCGCACCGCCGGCACCACCGGTACCGATCGTGCCTGCGGCGCCACCGTTACCACCGAGGCCACCGGCCTGGCCGTTCACGCCGTCGGCCAGCAGCGCACCGTGACCACCGGCGCCGCCGTTACCGCCGTTGCCGCCGCCACCGTCGGCACCGAGCGCACCGTCGGCACGGTAGGTGACGCCGTCACCGCTCAGGCCTCCCTTGCCGGCCGCACCGCCGACACCGCGGTTACCACCGGTGCCACCGTGGCCACCGTTTCCGGCCGCGTCGCCTGCGCCGCCGCCGGCACCCGCGCCACCGTGACCGCCGTTGCCCGCCTGACCGGACGCACCGCCGTTACCGCCGATGCCGCCGCTGCCGTCGAGGCCCGCAGTGCCGTTGGTCGCCGAGCCGCCCTTACCGCCGTTACCACCTGAGCCACCGGCACCGCCGTCGCCGCCGTTACCGCCGTTGGTTCCGTCGCCGCCGTTGCCGCCGCTGCCCGCGACCGCATCGGCTCCCGCGAGTCCCTCGATGCCCGCGCCGCCGGCGCCACCGTTTCCGCCGGCGCCTCCGACACCACCGAGACCGCCGTTGCCGGAGATCGTGCCGCCCTTACCGCCGTTACCGGCGTTACCGCCGGCCGCCCCGTTGCCGCCCGTTCCGCCGTGGGCCGTCGCGACCGAGCCGACTGCACCGGACGCACCGGCACCACCGTTGCCGCCCGCACCACCGGTTCCGATGATTCCGGCGTTGCCGCCGTGGCCGCCGTGGCCACCGGTCTGCGCAGTGCCGTCGCCGAGGAGCACGCCGGTGCCGCCCTTGCCACCAGCACCGCCGTTGCCGCCCGTGGCTGCGGTGCCGGCGCTACCGGCCGCGGCCTGCGCGGTGTGCGCGGCGTTCCAACCGCCGACACCCGCCGTGCCGGCCGTGCCACGGTCGCCACCGTTACCGCCGTTACCGCCGTTGCCCGCGGCGGCGCCCAGGCCACCACCGGCGCCATCGGCACCACGCCCGCCGTTACCCGCGTTACCGGCGTTACCGGCGTTTCCGCCCACGCCGCCGGCGCCCTGGACGCCCACCGCGCCGTTGGCCGCGGTGCCACCGGCGCCACCGTTACCGCCGGCGCCGCCGTTACCACCGATGCCGCCGTTGCCGCCGTCGGTGCCGTCGCCGCCAGAGGCTCCGCTGCCGATGGTCACCACCGCAGCGTCGACGCCGGCCGCGCCATGGCCGGCGTTACCACCGGCACCACCGGCGCCACCGATTCCACCGGCACCGCCGTTACCCGAAGCCGTGCCGCCCTGGCCACCGACACCACCGGTTCCACCGGCGCCGCCGTGCGTGCCGTTGGTGCCGTGGCCGTCGTTACCGGTGACACCGGCCGTGCCCGCCGCGCCGGCACCACCGGCGCCACCCGCACCACCGTTACCGGAGGTGGCCGCGTTGCCGCCCAGGCCACCGGTTCCACCGCCCTGGCCGATGTTGGTCAGGCCGATGACGCCGAGCCCGGCACCACCGTTACCGCCTGCGCCACCGTCGCTGCCGAGGCCCGCTACGCCGTTGTGTCCAGCGGCACCGTTGCCCTCGGAGCCGACACCGCCCAGGCCCGCGACACCCGCGGCGGCGCCATCGGCACCGTTACCGCCGTTACCGCCGTTGCCCGCGTTGGTGGCGCCGCCGCCACCGAGGCCGGTTCCACCGACACCACCGGCACCACCGGCACCACCGTCACCGGCGTTACCACCAACGCCACCGACACCGGCGCTTGCCTCGCCGCCTTGTCCGCCGCTGCCGCCGGCGCCACCGGCGGCGGCGTTGCCGCCGTGGCCGCCGCTGCCGTCCGCGACGGTTGCGTCTGCGCCGGCACCGCCGGCACCACCCTTACCACCGGCGCCACCGTTACCACCGGCGCCACCATTGCCGGAGGTGGTGCCACCGAGGCCACCCGTACCACCGTTACCGCCGACACCGCCGACGTAGCCGTTCGTGCCGTGGCCGTCTCCTGCGGTAATGCCGTCGACGGTTGCGCCGATACCACCGGCACCACCGGCACCACCGTTGCCGACCGCGGCTGCGTTGCCGCCGGTACCACCGTTGCCGCCGGCCTGGCCGACGGTGCCGAAGAGGCCAATACCGTGGCCACCCTGGCCGCCGACGCCGCCGTCGCTGGCGACACCGTCTTCGCGGGCGGAGCCATTGGCACCGTTGGTCGTACCGGTGCCACCAAGACCTGCCTTACCGGCAGCGCCACCGAGCGCACCGTCACCGCCGGTACCGCCGTTACCGGCCCGGACGGCACCGCCGCCACCGAGCCCCGCGCCACCGGCCCCGGCGACACCACCGTTGCCGCCGACTCCGGCGTTGCCGCCGTCGCCCCCGGCGCCGCTGGTGGCCGTACCACCTTGACCGCCGCTACCGCCGACACCACCGGCCCCGGCATTGCCGCCGTTGCCACCGTCGCCATCGGCCACCGTGGCGTCGGCGCCGGCACCACCGGCACCGCCCTGGCCACCGATACCGCCGAAGCCGCCCGCGCCGCCGTTGCCCGAAGTGCTACCACCGGCACCACCGGCACCACCGTCACCACCGGCACCGCCCACCGCACCGTCGGTGCCGTGGCCGTCGATCCCGGTGACGCCGTCGACCGTCGCGCCGGTACCACCGGTACCGCCCGCGCCACCGTTGCCGACAGCGCCGGCGTTACCGCCATTGCCGCCCACGCCGCCGCCCTGGCCGATGTTCGTCGCGGTGATCAAGCCGAATCCGTCGCCACCGCGACCACCGTCGGCACCGTCGCTGTTGGTGCCGGACGTGCCGGCCTCACCCGCGGCGCCACCGGTCACACCGATGCCGCCGACGCCGGCCTTGCCCGCTGCGCCACCGACGGCGCCGTCGCCGCCGTTACCACCGGCACCGGCGTTGGCTCCGCCGCCCCCGCCACTGCCCTGGCCACCGACTGCTGCCGTTCCGGCGTTACCACCGGAACCCGCTGCGCCACCGGCTCCACCGGTCGCGGTGGGGGAGATACCACCTGTACCGCCGCTACCGCCCGCGCCACCGGCGCCAGCGTGACCGCCGTTGCCGCCCGCGCCGTCCAGGAGGTAACCGTCGTCTGCGGCGCCACCGTTACCGCCGTGACCACCGGCACCTCCGGCACCACCGTCGCCACCGTTACCGGAGTTGGCGCCACCGGCACCACCGACGCCACCGTTACCGCCGGCACCGCCGGCACCGCCTGCGGTGCCGTCGATGACGACGGTGGTTCCGTCTGCACCCGAGGCTCCGCTACCACCGGCGCCACCGGCCCCACCATCGCCGTCGTTTCCGGCGGCGCCACCGGCGCCACCGTTGCCGCCGCTCTGGGCAACGATGCCGCCGAGCAGCTCGCCGTCGCCGCCCTTACCACCTACGCCGCCGTTGCCGCCGCTGCCGGCCGCGCCGGCCTCACCAGCGCCAGCTTTGGCGGTGCTGTCCGCGTTCCAACCACCGGCACCACCGGCGCCTGCCGAGCCGCGGTTGCCGCCCTGGCCACCGGCACCACCGGACCCGGCGACGGCGTTGAGACCGCCACCCGCGCCGGCGCCACCGTTACCACCGTTTCCGGCGTCACCGGCCGCACCACCGAGACCGCCCGCGCCACCGTCGCCCTGGACACCGGCGTTACCCGCGGCTGCCGTACCACCGGCACCACCCTGGCCACCGACACCACCGACTCCACCGTTGCCGCCGTGGCCGCCGTCGACACCGTCGGTGCCGCTGCCGCCGCTGCCGGCCGCCGCGTCAATGCCGTTGTCACCGTCGAAGCCCCGGCCACCGGCGCCACCGGTGCCACCGACACCGCCGACACCACCGTTACCACCGTTGCCCGAGAGGGCACCGCCGGCGCCACCGGCGCCACCGACACCACCAGCCGCACCGGTGCCACCGGTGGTGCCATTGCCGAAGGCGTCCGTGGTGCCGGCGGTGCCCTCTCGGGCAACGGTGGTAACGGTGGTGTCGGCG
>NZ_JRMK01000225.1:0-4224 GCF_000972925.1 Mycobacterium sp. UM_Kg1
ACACTCAACGAGGCCACTCCGCCCTCGGCGGAAGACCACCCATCACCCGACTCGCCGCCTGACAACAACGTGTCAGGTCACAACACCTAAGCCTAAGCCGGATGGTTTCTGAGGCGGAGGAAGATAATCCTCGGACGCCGGAGCCTGAGGATGTAGAGGCACTGCCCGCGCCGGACGTGTAATCAGACCGGAAATCCACCGATTTTCCGGTCTGATTACACGTTCGGCGTTGTCGTTCGACGACCCTGGGGGATAACTGGGCTGCGGCCGCCAGTTTCGCTGCCCAAGGCGGCATCTCGGGCACGGCCGTGGGGAAGATCTGTGGACTGTAGTTGGGGTTGTCCTTTATGACGCTCTGCGTAACTGTGCTGCTTTGGGGCAGGAGGGTTTTCCTGTCCGGTGGGCTCGGGCCGGATCACCTCAGCAGAGAGCCGAAGTCGGCATGTCACCCGCTCGTAATGCTGGTGTCACATCCGCAGTGCGGGTTGGTCGGCCGCACAGTGTGAGTTAGCGCGGCGCATACTGCGGTCGCCGAAACAGTGTGGTGGGATTGGCCGTTATGGGGATCAAAGTTGCCCTGGAGCATCGCACCAGCTACAACTTCGACAGGCTTGTCGAGATCCATCCGCATGTCGTGCGGCTGCGCCCGGCACCGCACTCGCGCACGCCGATTGAGGCGTACTCGCTGCAGGTGGAACCGGCCGACCATTTCGTGAACTGGCAGCAGGACGCGTTCGGCAACTACCTGGCCCGACTGGTGTTTCCGACCCGGGCCCGCAGCCTGACCATCACCGTCGGTCTGATCGCCGACATGAAGGTGATCAACCCGTTCGACTTCTTCATCGAGGACTATGCCGAGACGTTCCCGTTCGAGTACCCCAAGAGCCTGGCCGAGGACCTCAAACCGTATCTGCGGCCCGTCGACGAGGACGACGAGAATTCCGGCCCCGGTGACCTTGCCCAGGCGTGGGTCAAGAATTTCGACATCGAGCCGGGTACGCGCAGCATCGACTTCCTCGTTGCGCTCAACCGCGCCGTCACCGCCGACGTCAGCTACTCGGTGCGTATGAGCCGGGCGTGCAGACCCCCGACCACACGCTGCGCACCGGTATCGGATCGTGCCGCGACTCGGCCTGGTTGCTGGTGTCATTCCTGCGCCAACTCGGCCTGGCGGCGCGCTTCGTGTCGGGATACCTCGTGCAGCTGACATCCGACGTGGAGGCTCTCGACGGCCCGTCGGGTCCGGCGGCCGACTTCACCGACCTGCACGCGTGGACCGAGGTGTACATCCCCGGTGCGGGCTGGATCGGGCTGGATCCGACCTCGGGACTGTTCGCCGGAGAGGGGCACATTCCGCTGTCGGCGACCCCGCACCCCGAGTCGGCGGCCCCGATCACCGGGGCGACCGAACCGTGTGAGGCGACACTGGAATTCAGCAACGTGGTGACCCGGATCCACGAGGATCCGCGCATCACGTTGCCTTACACGCCGGCGAGCTGGGCCGCGATCAACGCGCTCGGCGCCCGCGTCGATGCGCGGATGGCCGCCGCGGACGTCCGGCTCACCGTCGGCGGGGAACCGACGTTCGTGTCCATCGACAACCAGGTCGACCCGGAGTGGACCACCGCGGCCGACGGGCCGCACAAACGCCGGCGTGCCTCCGCGCTGGCGGGCCGGCTCAAGAAGGTGTGGGCGCCGCAGGGCCTGGTGCAGCGCAGCCAGGGTAAGTGGTATCCCGGAGAACCGTTGCCGCGCTGGCAGATCGGGCTGCACTGGCGCACCGACGGACAACCGCTGTGGACCGACGACACACTGCTGGCCGATCCGTGGCCGCAGCAACCGCAGACCGAGGCGATCTCCCCGGACGCCGGCCGCCGACTGCTGACCGCGATCGCCGACGGGTTCGGCCTGCCCGAGCGCCAGGTCCGCCCGGCCTACGAGGACGCGCTGGCCCGGCTGGCCGCTGCGGTACGCCAACCCGAGGGGCAGCCGGTTCCCGCCGCCGAGGACCTTGCCGCCGACAGCCCCGACGCGCGCGCCACGCTGCTGGCCCAACTCGACGAATCGGTCACCGAACCGACCGCATTCCTGCTGCCGCTGCACCGCCGCGACGACGGGCCGGGCTGGGCGAGCGCGGACTGGAGACTGCGGCGCGGACGCATCGTGCTGCTGGAAGGCGATTCGCCTGCCGGACTTCGCCTGCCACTGAACTCGATCAGCTGGAAGCCGCCCAAACCGTCGCTTGAGGCCGACCCGCTGCAGCGCCGTCCGGCCCTCGCCGGAAGCGGACCGGCCGGCGACGGCGGCGCGGCCGCGGTCGTCACCTCTGATGACGACGACGCGGGGGTGCCGACCACCGCGCTGGTGGCCGAGATCCGCGACGGGCTGCTGTACGTGTTCCTGCCGCCCACCGAGGAACTCGAGCATTTCATCGACCTGATCGGCCGGATCGAGGGGGCCGCTGCTGCGATCGACTGTCCGGTGGTGATCGAGGGATACGGCCCGCCCGCCGACCCGAGGCTGACATCCATGTCGATCACCCCGGACCCCGGCGTGATCGAGGTCAACGTCGCGCCCACGGCAGGCTTTGCCGAGCAGCGCGCGCAACTGGAGACGCTGTACGAGCAGGCGCGGCTCGCGCGCCTGTCGACCGAGGCGTTCGACGTCGACGGCACCCACGGCGGCACCGGAGGCGGAAACCACATCACCCTCGGCGGCACCACGCCCGCGGATTCGCCGCTGCTGCGCCGGCCCGACCTGATGGTGTCGCTGCTGACCTACTGGCAGCGCCACCCGTCGCTGTCCTACCTGTTCTCCGGCCGCTTCATCGGCACCACCTCGCAGGCGCCGCGGGTCGACGAGGGACGCCCGGAATCGCTGTACGAGCTGGAGATCGCATTCGCCGAGATCGACCGGCTGTCGAAGGCCGACGCCTCCCCGTGGATCGTGGACCGGGCACTGCGCCACCTGCTCACCGACATCACCGGCAACACCCACCGCGCCGAGTTCTGCATCGACAAGCTCTACAGCCCTGACAGCGCGCGCGGCCGGCTCGGACTGCTTGAGCTGCGCGGCTTCGAGATGCCGCCGCACCCGCAGATGGCGATGGTGCAGTCGCTGCTTGTGCGCGCACTGGTGGCCTGGTTCTGGGACGAACCTCTGCGTGCCCCGCTGATCCGCCACGGCGCCAACCTGCACGGCCGATATCTGCTGCCGCACTTCCTCATCCACGACATCGCCGAGGTCGCCGCCGATCTGCGCGCGCATGGCATCGAGTTCGACACCAGCTGGCTGGATCCCTTCACCGAGTTCCGGTTCCCCAGGATCGGCACCGCGGTGTTCGGCGGGGTGGAGATCGAGCTGCGCGGCGCGATCGAACCGTGGAATGTGCTCGGTGAGGAGTCGACGGCCGGCGGCACGGCCCGCTACGTCGACTCCTCTGTGGAGCGCCTGCAGGTCCGGCTCATCGGTGCCGACCGCGACCGGTTCATCGTGACCGTCAACGGCCACCCCGTCCCGATGCTGGCCACCGACAACCCCGACGTCCAGGTCGGGGGAGTGCGCTACCGGGCCTGGCAGCCACCCAGCGCGCTGCATCCCTCGATCACCGTCGACGGGCCGCTGCGGTTCGAGCTGGTGGACGCCGCCAGCGGGGTGTCGCGCGGCGGATGCACCTACCACGTGTCCCATCCCGGGGGGCGTTCCTACGACACGCCGCCGGTCAACGCGGTCGAGGCCGAGTCCCGTCGTGCCCGGCGGTTCGAGGCCACCGGCTTCACGCCCGGCGCCGTGGACCTCGCGGCGCTCAAGGAGAAGCAGGCCCGCCAATCGACGGACGTGGGCGCGCCGGGCATCTTGGATCTGCGGCGAGTGCGTACCGTTCTGCAGTAATGGCCTTCCCAGCAGCCCCTCCGGACCCGCACCACGGTGCCGGAACCACCGATGTTGAGAACCCGTTGACGCCGTATGCGAGCATGCGGGCGCAGCAGGCGCTGTTCGACGTGCAACCGCAGCCCTCCGACGGCTACGACGAGTTGGTCGACGCGGCCGGCGACGTGCGCCCGGCGTGGCAGGAACTCGCCGACTGCGTGAGTGACCGCGGCCGAGGCGGGCTCGACCGGCTCCGCGATGTGGTGCGCGGGCTTGTCGACAACGACGGCATCACCTACGTGCGCACTGGTCCGGACGGCGAGGAAACCGTCGCGGTGCCGTGGCAGCTCGACG
>NZ_JRMK01000226.1:0-4203 GCF_000972925.1 Mycobacterium sp. UM_Kg1
ATGTGTATAAGAGACAGCGTCGCGGTTGTCCGGGGGGCCGAAACCCTCCCGGGCCAGTACCCGGTACAGGGCCGAACGCAGCGGTTCGGCGGCATCGACTCGCGCGGTGCGCACGCGGCGGTCGCCGGCGCGGGTGTCGAGCTCGAACATCCCGCTGCCCGGGTCGAAACGCAACGTGTCGTTGCCGAACATCTCGCCGATGCGCCCGGACAACATCAGCTCCTCGCCGACGGTATCCACGCAGGTGCCCGCCGGATCCATCAGCCACACCCGGTCGGCCACCCGCAGCGCCAACTCCAGGTCATGGGTGCTGAGCACCACCGCCATCTGCTGCTCGCGGGCCAGCTCACGCAGCAGGCCGAACAGCGCGGCCCGCGAGGACACGTCCAGGAATGCGGTCGGCTCGTCGAGGATCAGCAGACCCGGCTGTTGGGCGAGCGCCCGCGCGGTCAGGACGCGCTGGCATTCGCCGTCGGACAGTTCGGCGGCCGGTCGCGCCGCCAGATGCTGCGCGCCGGTCGCCGTCAGCGCCCAGTCGACGATCTGCTCGTCGGCCGGGCGCAGCCGGGCGCCCAAGCCCAGATGCGGAATGCGGCCGAGTCCGACCAGTTCCCGCGCCGACAACAGACCGGGATCCCCCCGCCCGGTCAGCACCACCGCCACCCGGCGGGCCAGCTCGTCGCGGGGCAGCGCGGTCAGCTCGGCGCCGTCCAGCAGGACACGTCCGCCCAGGGCCGGCTGCAGACCCGCCAGCGTGCGGATCAGGGTGGACTTGCCCGCGCCGTTGGGTCCGATCAGCACGGTCAGCTCACCGCGGCGCGCGCGTGCGGTCAGCCCGGCCGCCACCGTCACCGATCGGCGCCGCCGGCGGTAACCGATCGCCAGGCCGTCGAGCTCGACCGCCGGTGCGGCGCCCGGGCCCGTCATGCCGGCAACCCCGCTCCGCGGCGGGCCCGCAACAGCACCGCGATCACCAACGGTGCTCCGATCAGCGCGGTGACCGCGTTGATCGGGATCACCACGTCGCTGCCCGGCGCCTGACTGACGATGCCGCAGGCCAGCGCGGCGGCAGCGCCCAGCAGGGTCACCGCCGGCACCACCACCCGGTGGTCGGAGGTGCCCATCACGATCCGGGCGACGTGCGGCACCACCAGCCCGAGGAACGCGACCGGCCCGCAGAATGCGGTGGTCACCCCCGCCAGCAGCGACGCCGAGGCCACCGTCACCACCCGGGCCCGCCGGACATCGATGCCCATGGTCGCCGCGTAACCCTCGCCGAGCAGCAGGGCATTGAGCGGCCGGACCGTCAGCGCCGCGGTCACCAGCCCGACGGCCACCAGCGGCAGCAGCAACCGCAGGTCGGACCAGCTTGTTGCGGCGAAGCTGCCCAGGCCCCACAGCAGGTACTGCTGCACCCGCTGCGGATCGGAGTACACCAGCGCCAGACTCACCAGCGCGGTGCTGGCCGCGCCGACCATCACGCCGATCAGCAGCAGCGTCGCCGCCGAGCTGGTCCACCGGGACAGCACCAGTACCAGGGTGAGCATCGCCGCGGCCCCCAGCGCTGCGGCCAGCACCTGCGCCGCACGACCGGCACCGGCCAGGGCGGTGGTGAATCCACCGCCGGCCGCGCCGGCGGCCAGCACCACCCACGCGACTCCCAGGCTGGCTCCCGAGCTCACGCCGAGGATGTAGGGATCGGCCAGGGTGTTGCGGAACAGGGTCTGCAGCTGCAGGCCGGCGACCCCGAGTGCGGAGCCGGCGGCCAGCGCGGTGAGCACCCGCGGCAACCGCATGTTGCCCACGATCACCTGCCAGCGCGGATCGGAGGGCTGCGCACCCACCAGCACCCGAACCGTGTCAGGCAGCGGCACCCGCACCGGGCCCAGTGCCAGGCCCAGCAGGACCAGCAGTAGCACTACGGCGGCGAGAGCGGCCAGCACCGCCGCGACGCGCGGCCTCACGGCTGCACCCGCCGGTAGAACTCGAAGTCGTGCTGCTCGGCGAGGCCCGGGTGCAGGATCGCAATCAGGTCACCGAGCAGCAGATCCGGCCGGGCGGCTCCCCGTTCCCAGTAGGTGTTGCCGCCACCGGGGGACACCGCCTTGGTCGCCGACCACACCTGACCGGTTCGCAACGCGCTGAGCTCGCCGTATCTGCTGTCGAGGGCCACCGCGTCCGCGAGGGTCCGCCAGTCGTCGGTGACCAGCCACAGCGGCGCGGTCCCCGCCCGGGCGTAGACCGACTCGAAGTTCAGTCGGCGGCTCTGGGCGCCGGTGTCGGACAACCACGGGTAGGACCCGCCCGCGTCGGCGATCAGACGCCCCGCGTAGCTGTCGCCGGTGGGCATCGACCAGCTGCCGGAGTACATGGTGCCGACCAGGACCTCGACGGGTTCGACGGCTGCCGCCCGCGCCGCCCAGGAACGGTAGCCGTCACGGATGGACTCATAAACCTGGCCCGCCTGACGTTCGGTCCCGGTCAGCGCGGCGAACATCTTGATCCACTCGGCCCGGCCCAGCGGGGTGGGTTCCAGCCATTCGGCGTCGGCGACCACCGGGATACCGGCCGCACGCAGCGTGGCGTAGCCGGGATCGTCGATGCCGCCGGTGACCACCAGGTCCGGGGCGGCGCCGATCACGCTTTCGGTGTTGATCTGCCCGCCGGGGGCATAGCCGGCGACCTCGCCGGCCGCGATGCGAGCGCGCAGCCGCGGGTCGGCCACCGCGGCCGGGCTCGCCACCCCGGTGACCACGCCGGTTTGGCCGAGTTCGGCGATCATCGCCAGATGTGTCGTCGAGCCGGAATACAGGCTGCGCACCGGCACGGTGATCTGCTGGGCGTGAGCGAGTTCGCCGGTGAGCTGCGGCGCGGGCGCGCCGCAGCGCACCAGCACGTAGCGTTGCGGCTTGCCGCCGGGATAGGGCTGCGTGACGGTCAGGATCTGGTAGCTGCGGTGGTATTCGATGGCCACGTTGGTGGCCTCGGTCAGCGTCGACTTGTCCGGAAAGTAATCGGCGCCCGGATCGAAGTCGGTGATGCAGCCGGCGCGTGTCTGCGGTGTCCGGGAGGAGGTGGGTTCGCCCGAGCAGCCGGCCAACGTGGTGGCCAGTGCCACCAGTAGCGCAGGAGCTACCCGCAGCGCACGGTACATGGGCGCCAGTCAGCTTCCTCGGGGTACACCGCCCCGGTACGCAGGACGCGTTGACGTGAGTCTCCTGGCTCTCGGATCGCCGCTCGCCTCGCCTTCCAACCCCGCAACTGGCGGGCCGTGGCTGATGAGGGTCGCTCCCCGATGACAGTGGCGGGACCGCGCCGGATTTGCACTGGCTTCCTCAATCGTCATCGCCTTACCGGCGACATTGTTGCATGCCGTGCCGTGACCGGGCGGCCGCCGTCGTGGTGTGGACCCCGACCCGAAGACCATGGCGGCGCTGCGGCAGGCTTAGTGCAACGTAGAAGGCGACCTGGAGGATCGGTGGACGTCTGGATGCTCGGGATCGGTGGGGCGCCTCGGCGCGGGGTCGCGGGCGCGCTGCGGACGGGCGAGGACGCAGTGGACGTACTCGTGGTGCGGCGTACCTGATGGCGGGCATCCTGATCGCTGGAACCACCAGCGACGCTGGGAAGACTGTGGTGAGCACCGGAGTGTGCCGGGCGCTGGCCCGACGCGGGGTGCGGGTGGCGCCATACAAGGCGCAGAACATGTCGAACAACTCCATGGTGTGTGTCAGTGCCGAGGGGGCAACGACGGAAATCGGTCGGGCACAATGGATTCAGGCCCGTGCTGCGCGAGTCGAGCCGGAGCCGGCGATGAACCCGGTCCTGCTCAAGCCCGGCAGCGACCAGCAAAGTCATGTGGTGCTCATGGGACGGCCGTGGGGGAGCCTGTCGTCGGTGAACTGGATGCACGGTCGCGCAGCGCTGGCGCAGGCAGCGCACAGCGCCTACGACGACCTCGCCGCGCGCTATGACGTGATCGTTGCCGAGGGTGCGGGCAGCCCGACCGAGATCAACCTGCGCGCCGGCGATTACGTGAACATGGGCCTGGCTCGCCACGCCGGCCTGCCGGTTGTTGTCGTCGGCGACGTGGACCGTGGCGGGGTCTTCGCGGCGTTCTTCGGGACCGTCGCGCTGCTGTCGAGCGAGGACCAGGCACTGGTGGCGGGTTTCATCGTGAACAAGTTCCGGGGCCGGCTGCGG
>NZ_JRMK01000227.1:0-4197 GCF_000972925.1 Mycobacterium sp. UM_Kg1
GCGTATCGGGCGATGGCCACCACGCACGAGACCAACACCTTGATGATGAACGCGCGCGACACCGCCGAAGCCGCCAAGTGGGGCTGACGCTGTTGCACCGTGCTCGGGTGGGGAGGGCGACATGGGGCTGATGCGCAGTGAGGGCGACAGCTGGGACATCACCAGCAGCGTGGGTTCGACCGCGCTGTTGGTCGCGGCGGCCCGGGCGCTGGAAGCCGCCAAACCGGATCCGGCAGCGGTCGATCCCTATGCCGAGCTGTTCTGCCGGGCGGCCGGTGGAGACTGGGCGGCGGTGCTCGACGGCAGCCTGCCCGACCACCAATTGGCGTCCGCTGATTTCGGGGAGACCTTCGTCAATTACCAGGGCGCGCGCACCCGCTACTTCGACGAGTACTTCAGCGCTGTCATGGCGGCCGGGGTGCGCCAGGTGGTGATTCTGGCCGCCGGGCTGGACTCCCGGGCGTACCGGTTGCCGTGGCCGGACGGGACGACGATCTACGAGCTGGACCAGCCGCAAGTGCTCGCCTACAAGAGCTATGTGCTGTCGCAGCGCGGTATCCGGCCCAAGGCGGAGCGGCGTGAGGTCGCCGTCGACCTGCGGGAGGACTGGTCGCAGGCGCTGCGCGACGCCGGCTTCGATCCCACGCAACCCTCGGCGTGGATCGCCGAGGGCCTGCTGGTCTATCTGCCCGCTGAGGCCCAACAACAGCTGTTCGCCGGTATTGAGAGACTGACGGCCCCGGGCAGCTATGTCGCGGTCGAGGATGGCGCGCCGATGTCCCCGCAGGACTACGAAGCGGCCGTGGCCGCTGAAGTCGAGGCGGGCGACGACACCCGCATCTTCCATCGGCTGGTCTACAACGAGCGCCACGCGCCCGCCGATCTGTGGTTCGGCGCGCGCGGATGGACCGCCACCGTGACGCCGCTGGAGTCCTGTCTGCGGGAGCTGGGCCGTCCGGTGCCGGAACCGGACACTCCGGCCGGGCAGATGATCCGGCGGAACTCGTTGGTTCGGGCCGTCAAGGGCTAGTCGCGGCTATCACAGCGAACTGTTGCCGACCAGCGGGCCGGCATGCGGTAGCGTGCACATCAATCGAAAATGATTTTCAATAAGGAGTCGGTCAATGGGTTGGGACGACGTCGGTGCGCCCACGTCCGGTCCGGGGGCAGCACACCGCCTTGCGGCAGTGACGGAAGTCGCTCGGCGAGCGTCTCGATCGACCTCGACAGTTAGCTTATGCAATGCTAACTTCAGCCGAATTGGTGCAGTCAATGACAGCGAAGGGGCGAGTCACGCATGAACAACGGTGATGCGGCTCTGCTCACCCCGCAACCACGGGTCGACGAAGAAACCCTCAGCCGGTTCGCCACCTGCTGCCGCGCGCTGGGCATCGAGGTCTACCAGCGTAAACGCCCCGCCGACCTGGCCGCGGCCCGCAGCGGCTTCGCCGCGCTCACCCGGATCGCCCACGAGCAGTGCGACGCCTGGACCGGCCTGGCCGCCGCCGGCGATCAGTCGCCGCGGGTGCTGGCCGCCATCTCGCAGACCGCCCGGAGCTCGGGCGTTCTGCAGCGGCGCCTCGACCTCAAGCAAGGCGAACTGGGCTTCCACTACGACACCGGCCTCTACCTGAAGCTGCGCGCCACCGAACCCGACGACTTCCACCTCGCCCACGCCGCGCAGCTGGCGATGGCCGGCCGATGCGCCGAGGCCAACGCCGTGGTCTCCGAGATCAGCCAGCGCCGCCCCGGCTGGAACGACGCCCAGTGGCTGGCGATCGCGGTGAACCACCACGCCGGACGCTGGTCGGACATGGTCAAGCTGCTGACCCCCATCGTCAACGACCCCGGGCGCGACGAGCTGTTCACCCACGCCGCCAAGATCGCGCTGGGAATCGCCCTGGCGCGGCTGGGCATGTACGCCCCGGCGCTGTCCTACCTGGAGGAGCCGGACGGGCCCATCGCCGTCGCGGCCACCGACGGCGCCCTGGCCAAGGGCCTGATCCTGCGCGCCCAGGACGACGAGGAGACCGCCGCAGAGGTGCTGCAGGACCTCTACGCCGCCAACCCGGAGAACGAACAGGTTCA
The DNA here is from genome assembly GCF_000972925.1 of Mycobacterium sp. UM_Kg1. Taxonomy (NCBI): domain Bacteria; kingdom Bacillati; phylum Actinomycetota; class Actinomycetes; order Mycobacteriales; family Mycobacteriaceae; genus Mycobacterium; species Mycobacterium sp. UM_Kg1. Next base: position 2,089 of record NZ_JRMK01000227.1, read on the forward strand.
GCAGGCGCTGCTGGATCACAGTTTCGGGATCGTCACCACCACCGCGGCCCGGATCGAGGCACGTACCGACCCATGGGACCCCGCCACCGAGCCCAGCGCCGAGGAGTTCGTCGACCCGTCCGCCCACGAGCGCAAGGCCGAACTGCTGGCCGAGGCCGAGCGCGAACTCGGCGAGTTCATCGGCCTCTCGGAAGTCAAGAACCAGGTGCAGCGGCTCAAGAGCTCGGTGGCCATGGAAGTGGTGCGCAAGCAGCACGGGCTGGCCGTCGGGCAGCGCACCCACCACCTGGTCTTCGCCGGCCCGCCCGGAACCGGTAAGACCACCATCGCCCGCGTGGTGGCCAAGATCTACTGCGGCCTGGGACTGCTGAAGAAAGAGAACATCAAAGAGGTGCACCGGGCCGACCTGATCGGCCAGCACATCGGTGAGACCGAGGCCAAGACCAATGCCATCATCGACAGCGCGCTGGACGGCGTGCTGTTCCTCGACGAGGCCTACGCCCTGGTGGCCACGGGCGCCAAGAACGACTTCGGTCTGGTCGCCATCGACACCCTGCTGGCGCGGATGGAGAACGACCGTGACCGCCTGGTGGTGATCGTCGCGGGCTACCGCGCCGACCTGGACCGGTTCCTGGACACCAACGAGGGTCTGCGCTCGCGATTCACCCGCAGCATCGACTTCCCGTCCTACCAGCCGCCGGAGCTGGTCGAGATCGCCACCAAGATGGCCGAGCAACGCGACAGCCGTTTCGAGCAGGCCGCGCTCGAGGAGATGCAGGCGCTGTTCGGTCAGCTGGCCGAGGCGTCGCACCCCGACGCCAACGGCGTCGCCCGCCGCAGCCTCGACATCGCCGGCAACGGCCGGTTCGTGCGAAACCTCGTCGAACGTTCCGAGGAAGAGCGCGAATTCCGGCTTGACCACTCCGAACAGTCCGGTACCGGGCTGTTCACCGATGAGGAGCTCATGACGATCACGACCGAAGACGTCCGCAACTCGGTGGCGCCGTTGCTGCGTGGCCTGGGCCTGGAGGCCAACCAATGAGCGACCGCACCGACGACGAGCGCCGCTCGTTCGCCTCGCGCACCCCGGTCAACGACAACCCCGACCGGGTGGAGTACCGGCGTGGCTTCGTCACCAAACACCAGGTCAGCGGATGGCGTTTCGTCATGCGCCGGATCGCCTCCGGCGTCGCCCTGCACGACACCCGGATGCTGGTGGAGCCGCTGCGCTCCCAGACCCGTGCCGTGCTGATGGGCCTGCTGGTGCTGGCCACCGTGGTGGGCGGCTGCTTCGTGTTCACCCTGATCTGGCCCAACAGCGCGGCCAACGACGACCCGGTGCTGGCGGACCGCACCACCTCGGCGCTGTATGTGCGGGTCGGCGACCAGCTGCACCCGGTGCTGAACCTGACGTCGGCGCGGCTGATCGCCGGCCGACCGGTCAACCCGGCCATGGTGAGAGGTGCTGCGCTGGACAAATTCGCCCGCGGCAACCTCATCGGCATTCCCGGCGCCCCCGAACGCATGGTGCAGAACAGCACCCGCGACGCCGAGTGGACGGTGTGCGACGCGGTGTCGGGTTCTACCGCCGGGGTGACGGTGATCGCCGGTCCGTTGGATCACAGTGGTTCTCGTGCCGGTGCCCTGGGCGCTGACGCAGTGGTGCTGGCCGACAACGGCTCCGGCGCCTGGATGCTGTGGGACGGCAAGCGCAGCCGCATCGATCTGTCCGACCGGGCCGTCACCGCGGCACTGGGCCTCGGTGAGCGCGGCGCGGCGATCCCCACGCCCCGCACGATCGCCACGGGCCTGTTCAACACCGTGCCGGAGGCGCCGGCCCTGGTGGCGCCGGTGGTCGCCGGCGCGGGTGCCAAGCCGTCCTACGACTTGCCGGTAGCCGCCCCGGTGGGGGCCGTGGTGGCCGCGCACGTGCTCGACGGCGGCTCCGAGACCGCGCTGCGCTACTACGCGGTGCTCGAAGACGGCTTGCAGCCGATCTCGGGAGTGCTTGCGGCGGTGCTGCGTAACACCGATTCGTATGGTTTGGAGCGGCCGCCGGTGTTGGGGGCTGATGACATTGCGCGGTTGCCGGTGTCGCGGGGCTTGGAT
>NZ_JRMK01000228.1:0-4095 GCF_000972925.1 Mycobacterium sp. UM_Kg1
TCGAGGGCACCGTGACCGATACCGTCACGCCGGCCTCCTCGCCCAGATAGCGGACCGCGATGGCCTCGCGCGGGGGCAGTTGGGCCGGCGTGACGGTATCGGTCACGGTGCCCTCGACGATCACATACTGGTAGGGCAGCTCTTCGCGCTGGACCACCAGCGTCACGGCGCCGGCCTGCTCGATCAGCTTGGCCTTGCGAGTGCTGACGCCGGTGTTGATCACGATGTCGCCGCCGGGGGTGTAGTCGTACCAGATCGGCGCACTGGCCGGGGGCCGGCCATCGGTGGTGGCGACCGACAACACGGCGATGTGCTTGTCGGCCAGGAACTGCTGACTCTCGGTTTCGGTGAATTTTCTGGGCATACCGGCTCGAACAGCGGTTGGCCCCGGGCTATTCCACCGGGCATCGGAGAGGTTGTCCGGTCAGGGCGCTCCCAGCGCCTTACACTCCGGCCAAGCCTGCCGATAAGGAGTCCACGATGCCCGCAGCCGATCTCGTCGTCACCGGCACCGTACTGACGGTCAACGACGCGCAACCGACTGCCGAGGCGCTGGCCGTCACCGACGGACGCATCGTCGCCGTCGGCGACCGCACGGACATCGAGGCGTTGATCGGTCCGGACACCCGGGTGTACGACGCCGGCGAGGGCTGTGTGCTGCCCGGCTTCATCGAGGCCCACGGGCACCCGCTGATGGAGTCGGTCGTGCTGTCGGACCGCATGCTCGATATCCGGCCGGTCACCCTCACCGAGGCCGACGCCGTGGTTGATCTGGTGCGTAAAGAGGTCGCCGCCCGCGGCGCCGACGGGGCCTACGCGGTCGGCTGGGACCAGCTGCTGCAGCCGGGCCTGCCCGAACCCACCTTGGACTGGCTGGACGGCATCGCCCCGGACACCCCGCTGGTGATCGTGCACAACTCGGGCCACAAGGCGTACTTCAACAGCGCGGCCGGCCGCGAGGCCGGACTGAACCGCGACACCCCCGACCCGGCCGGGGCGAAGTACGGCCGTGACGCCGACGGCGAACTGGACGGGACCGCAGAGGAGACCGCCGCCCTCATCCCGCTGCTGGGCAAGGCCATGCTGCCGGCCGACGGCCCGGCGATGTTGCGGGCCGAATGCGCGCGGCTCAACCGGGCTGGGCTGACGACCATTTCAGAGATGGCGTTCTCTCCGCAGTTCCGGCCGTTGGTGCAGGCACTGCGTGACGAGTTGACGGTGCGTCTGCGCACCTACGAGATCTCCAACGCCGCGCTGCACACCGATGCCTCGCCGGGCGAGGGTGACGACATGCTGCGTCAGGTCGGCATCAAGATCTGGGTGGACGGCTCGCCGTGGATCGGCAACATCGACCTGTCCTTCCCGTACTTGGACACCGAAGCCACCCGGATCATCGGCGTCGAACCCGGATCGTGCGGGCATGCCAACTACACCGGCGACCAATTGCGGCGGATCGTTGAGGCGTACTTCCCGCACGGCTGGCAGATGGCCTGCCACGTCCACGGCGACAACGGCGTCGACACCATCCTCGACGTCTACGAAGACGTGCTCCGCCGGCACCCGCGCGCTGATCATCGGCTGCGTCTCGAACACGTCGGCGCCATCCGCCCCGAGCAGTTGCGGCGTGCCGCTGCGTTGGGGGTCACCTGCAGCCTGTTCGTCGACCACCTCCACTACTGGGGTGATGTTCTGGTCGACGGGCTGTTCGGGGAGGAACACGGCTCACGCTGGATGCCGGCGGCCTCCGCTGTGGCGGCGGGCATGCGTATCTCGCTGCACAATGACGCACCGGTCACCCCGGAAGAGCCGTTGCGCAACATCAGCGTCGCCGCCACCCGCCGGGCGCCCAGCGGGCGAGTCCTGGCGCCCGAGGAGAGGCTGACCGTCGAGCAGGCGATCCGGGCGCAGACCCTCGATGCGGCCTGGCAGTTGTTCGCCGACGATGTGACCGGCTCCCTGGAGGTGGGAAAGTATGCCGACCTGGTGGTGCTGTCGGCCGACCCACGCGCCGTCGCCCCGGAGGCGATCGCCGATCTGCAGGTGCGCGCCACCTTCCTGGCCGGCCGCCAGGTGGTCTGACCCGGAGCGCCGGAGCCGTATTCAGCGGAGACGCCGGGGCCCGAAGTCCTCTGGCCAACAAAGGCTGGTAAGGCTAACCTTCGTTGCATGAGTCTGCCGATGCCCGACCGCAAGACCGCTGACCTGCCCGGCCACTGGCTCTTTGCCCGCCTGGGCAAACGCGTGCTGCGGCCCGGCGGCGTCGGCCTGACCCACCGCATGCTGGCCGACGCGCAGCTGGCCGGCGCCGACGTCGTCGAACTCGCACCCGGCATGGGCCGCACCGCGACGGAGATCCTCAAACGCCGGCCCGGCACCTACACCGGCGTCGAGGCCGACGCGAATGCCGCCGGCGTGGTCCGCGCGCTGGTCGGGACGGGAGGGCGAGTGGTCACCGGCGAGGCGTCGGGCACCGGTCTGGACACCGACAGTGCCGACGTCGTCATCGGCGAAGCGATGCTGACCATGCAGACCAACGCCCACAAGCTCGACATCATGCGCGAGGCATTCCGGGTGCTGCGGCCCGGCGGCCGCTACGCCATCCACGAGATGATGTTGCAGCCCCATGACGTGCCCGAGGCCGTCAAGGACGAGGTGCGCACCGCGCTGGCCCGGTCCATCAAGGTCAATGCCCGTCCGCTGACCGCCGGGGAGTGGACGGATCTGCTCACCGAGGCCGGCTTCACCGTCGAGAAGATCGGCTACGCCCCCATGGCGCTGCTGGAGCCGCACCGGCTGATCGCCGACGAGGGCGTGTTCGGTGCGCTGAGGTTCGTGTTCAACGTGCTGCGCGATGCCGACGCCCGGGCCCGGGTTCTCAATATGCGCGCGACGTTCCGCCGGCATCGCAGCAATATGGGCGCCATCGAGGTGATTGCCGCCAAACCCGCCTGATCGGCTTGCCATGATGGACGGGTGACAACCCGCGACCGCGACGCCTCGGGCCGCCCGCGCAACGCCCGCCCGCGTGACCGGCTGGGCCGGCCCCTGCCGCGCGGCAGCCAGGGTGGGGTCGAGGGGGTCCCCGATGACCTGGACTTGCCGCCGGCCCAGATGCTGGCCTACGCCCAGTTGCTGCTGGACGACGGCCTGGCGTTCAACGCCCACGAAGTGCTTGAAGCCGCCTGGAAGCATCGGCCGCCCGCCGAACGCGAACTCTGGCAGGGGCTGGCCCAGCTCGCAGTCGGCATCACCCACGTACAGCGCGGCAACGTCACCGGCGCGGTCAGTCTGCTGCGCCGCGGCGCCGAACATCTGGCCGGCGTGCGGCCCCCGGCGCCGTACGGTGTCAATCTCGACGGATTGCAGGGCTTCGCCACGCAACTGGCCTGTGACGTGGCGGCCGGGATCGAGATCGGCCCGCAACGGCTGCATCCGCGGCTGGTCGCGTGAGCACACCGCTTCGCTGGACGCTTGCCGACGGCCGCGACCTGCTGTTGTTCGCCCTCCCGGGCCACACCGCCGCCCCGGTGCCGGACCGGCGGCCGCTGGCCCCCCGCGACCCCGAGCCGTCGCAGTTGCGCTTCGACCGCACCACCGGCCAGTGGGGGATCATCGCCGCGCAGCGCCAGGACCGCACCTACCATCCACCCGCCGAGGACTGCCCGCTGTGCCCGGGGCCCACCGGGCTGACCAGCGAGGTGCCGGCGAGCGACTATGACGTCGCGGTCTTCGAGAACCGGTTCCCCAGCCTGGCCGGCGCCGGTGCTCTGGACGCCGTCCCGCCCGACGGTGCCGCGTTCGTCGGGGCGCCCGGCTACGGCCGGTGCGAAGTCATCTGTTTCTCGGCCGATCACACCGGGTCGTTCGCCGAACTGCCGGCCGCGCACGCCCTGCTGGTGGTGCAGGCGTGGCGACACCGCACCGCCGATCTGCTGGCTCGCCCCGGTGTCGAGCAGGTGTTCTGCTTCGAAAACCGCGGCCGGGAGATCGGGGTGACACTGGCGCACCCCCACGGCCAGATCTACGGCTACCCCTACCTGACCCCGCGCACCGCCGCCATGCTGACCCAGGCGCGGGAGCATCGAATCAAGCACG
>NZ_JRMK01000229.1:0-4045 GCF_000972925.1 Mycobacterium sp. UM_Kg1
TGTATAAGAGACAGGGCCTCGCCGTCGTCGCACCCGGCCCGCACCTTGTCGCTGAATCTGCGCATGGCCGCCAACATCTCGTCGCGTCGGTCCTGGCTGGGCTCCGTCGCCAGCAGTGCGGTCAGCTCGTTGAGCTCGTCGGCCCCGGACGGGAACACCGCGACGAGGTCGGCCACCTGTTGTTGGCTCAGCGTCGGGTCGGCATCGAATGTCGTGGCGGTGTCGTCCAATCCGGCGCCCCCGGTTGCCGCGTCGGCGGGCGTGGGGTCGTAGTCCGGAATGGGTTCGTCGCGCCACATCGCCGAAGGCCAGCGGATGCCCAGGAAGCCGATGGTGCGGCCAGCACCGAGTTGCTCGTCGAGCAGGGCGGACCATCGCTGGTACAGCGAGTCGGCTGTCGCCTCGTCGTTGTTCCAGCCGTGGCTGAAGATCACCAGATCGGCGACGTTCCCGGCCTCGAGTTGCGCCAGGAATTGCCTCTCACCGTCCTGGTCGACGTCTCCGCGGTCATCGAAGTACAACGCCCAGGGGGCGGTGGCGGTGATGGTCATGGCGGTTCCCCTTCCCCGGTGTCACCGTGTCTGCAGTGCGCGCATGAGGTCGACCAAGCCGGCGCCTTGGAAACTCGGATCACGATTGAGCGACGTCGCGGACGAGGTGAAGATTCGCTTGACCTCGTCGGGCTTGCCCACGAATTCCCGCTGTACGGAAAGAAAGGCCGCGATGGCACCGGACACGTGCGGGGCGGCCATGCTGGTACCGCTGTCCTGGATGTACACCGCAGCGCCGTCGAGCCCCTCGAAGTTGGCCTGCTGGATTCTGGTGAGGTTCTTGCCGGCAGCAGCCGAGGTGATCAGCTCGCCCGGTGCCACCAGGTCGGGTTTGGGCCGGCCGTCCCCGGTCGGCCCGCGCGAGGAGAAGTAGGAAATCCCGTTGGTGTGGGGCGAGTCCCGGTGCGTCGAACCCACCGTGATGGCCAGCTCGGCGTTACCCGGATCGTTGATGGTGACGGCGGCGCTGAACTGGTTGACGTCGGACTTCTGGACGTTGAGTTTGACGTAGCCGGAGTTTCCGGCCGCGACCACCACGACGACGCCGGTGCGGACCAGCCGGTTCACTTCCAGGCACAGCGGGCTCTGTCCGCAGGCGAACCACTCCGCCAGGAAGTCGTAGCCCAGGCTGAGATTGACGCCGTGGATTCTGCTCAGCTTGCCGGTGTCGCCGTTCGTCTCGCGGATGTAGGCCAGCGCCTCGATAACCCGGCCAGTCCGGGTCGTCAGGTCGCCCAGGCCGCCGAGTACCTTCAGACTGACCAATTTCGCGAGCGGTGCAACGCCGTTGAGCAGTTCGAGCTGCACCGGCCGCGGCGACAGGATCGGGTCGTTACCGGCCACGGCCCCGTTGTTGCGCCGCCTCTCCACGGCGATCGCGTGCGGCTCGCCCTTGTCGGGCTTCCACCGGGTCAGGCCGCCGGCGATGATGCCGGCCACGTGCGTTCCGTGTCCGTCCTCATCGACCAGAGCGGCGCCGGGATCTTTGCTGCCGGAGACGAAGTCATGATGCAGGTCGTTCACCGCGGGATCATCGAGCGTGCGGTCGGCCTTGAAGTGCGGGTGGGTGCCGTCGATCCCGGAGTCGATCACCGCCCAGACGATGCCGTCGCCGAAGGCGGCGAACGAACGTTGCGCGGGTACCGCCTTGACCGTCGAGGTGGAGACGTCGATCTGGCGGTGCACCTCGAAGTCGGGCCAGATGCGATAGATGGCCCGGTAGGGCCAGTCGCCGGCAGCGGAGTCCGCGGTCGCGATGTTCTGCATCTGCGCCGGCGTCAACTCGCCGGACAGGTATTGATCGGCGATCACGCGCGGTTTGCCCTGCGCACCAACCAATGTCCACAGGTACTCGACCCGGGCGATCGCCGCGCCCAAGCCGCCGGGGATGGGTGGTTTCGCACCAATCCCGTAGCGCAGATTCAGCTCGATCATGACCGGTTCGGCTTCGTCCGCGGGCTGCTCCTCGTCGACGTCTTCCGGCCGGGCTCCCGGGCCCTGCGGCCGAAGCTTTCCTCGCAGTGGCGCGGTCACGACCCCGGGCTGCAACAGGTCGGGTGGAGCAGGCGCCGTGTCGACAGTCGGTGCCGGCGCCGCGGCCACCAGAGCACCGAGCCGGCACGCGGTGTCGTAGTGCGCACGGCCGGCAGCGGTGGTGCGTAGCGCGCCCTTGAGCCGGCGCAGGTATCTCTGCTTCGTCAACGCTTTCACGGCGTCGTCGACCCGCCGCTCCCACGACGGCCGGCCGCCGTCGAAGAGCCGGTCCGCGGGCAGGAATGCTGCAGCGAATTTGGCGCCCACCGCCTCCTTGACCCGCGTCACCGTGGCGGGGAACTCGGCCGCTTCCTCCAACTCACGTACTGCGCACATCACCCTTGCCGCCCAAGCGATTTCGGGCGGCGGCCGCTCCGCTTCGCTGAATTCCGGACGATCGGTCATCGCCGGATCCACGGCGGGGCGACGGCTGCGCCGCTGTCGGCCCGGCCGAATCCGTGCCGCGCGGCGTCACCCCGACGGTTCATCCGTGACGAGCCGCAGACTGCCATGTCCCCACCCCTGATGCTGAGCGCTACGCAGGCGATACAGCTACCGTGTCTGCAACTTACCCCGCCGTTATGCCAGCGCACCAGACATTCGTGGACTCACTGCGTCACCGCCCGGCGTGGTCATCGCCCCGGGGCGTCCTCGATGAGCCTGCGGAAACGTGCTGCCGCAACGGTCGCCGCACCCGCGGTGGTGACCCGCTGCACCAGGGCACTGTCGGAGGTCACCACGGTGATGTCCTGCGGCCGGTCGTCAGAGCGGACCAGCCGCACGATCTCGTCATCGGCGGAGTCGGCGCCGGAGCGCGGAGCCGCCGCGATGGTGATGACATCCGATGCTATCGGCGGGACAGGCGGCTTTTCGAAGACCACGGTGACCTGTCGGCCTTGTTCAGCCGCCCAGTGCTCCAGTTGGCGGGTCAGGCGAACCATCGCGCCGTGGCGGTCTTTCCACCAGCCGTCCGGTCGCACACCGATGACGTTCATCGCGTCGACGATCCACCGCATCATTGCGACGGTACGGTGCAGCCAAGGCACCGCGGTACGCCGATGAGGAGGAGTCGGACCGATGACCCTGGTCACCTATGAATGCCACGAGCATGTCGCGACCATCACCCTGAACCGGCCGGAGGCCCGCAACGCCATCAACGGAGCGATGCGCACCGACCTCAATGCCGCCTGGGACCGCTTCCGCGCCGACGAGGACGCCTGGGTCGGGATTCTCACCGCCGCCGGCGACGTGTTCTGCGCCGGGGCCGATCTCAAAGACTCGGCGGGCGCGGTCGGCACCTTCCCCGGAACCTTCTGGGAGAAGCCCACCATCAACTCGTTCGAGTCCGGTATGGAACTGTTCAAGCCGACCATCGCCGCGGTCCACGGTCCCTGCATCGGCTACGGACTGACCGGGGTGTTGTTCTGCGACTTCGTCATCGCCAGCACCGATGCGGTGTTCCGCTACCCGGAGGTCGGTATCGGCGTGCCCACCATCGTCGGGGCGATCCGGCTGCCCCAGCGGGTGGGCTGGGCCAACGCCATGGAACTGCTGCTGACCGCAGAACCGATGAGCGCTCAGCGGGCCCACGAGGTCGGCCTGGTGTGGAAACTGGTCGACCCGCAGGCCCTCCAGGACACCGCCCTGGCTTGGGCACGGACCCTGACCAAGGCCGCTCCCCTGGCCCAGCGCGCCACCAAGGAGGTGGCGTGGCGCAGCCCCGACATGAGCTGGATCGATGCCGTGCGTTTCGGCGAGACGATGCGTAAGGTCGCCGCGGCCACCGAGGACGTCGCCGAGGGACTAGAGGCCTGGCGAGGACAGCGACCACCGCAGTGGCGGGGCCGCTGACCTCCGCGAACCTATGCGGGGCTTATGCGGCGGTCCCAGCTTCGGCTCTCCTTCGTCGAGCCTCGCTGAACCGCCGGGGCTCTCATGCGGCGGTCCCAGCTTCGGCTCTC
>NZ_JRMK01000230.1:0-4044 GCF_000972925.1 Mycobacterium sp. UM_Kg1
CCCCCCCGGTCCAGTTGGCATCGGTATCAGCCAAATGGTGCGGGTCTTCTAACCGATCGACGGGTAGCGGCGACTGCGATTGCAGGGATCGGCGCAGCGCGTCTTCGAGGTCCATCAGGCCCTCATGGGGCGGTGCCACCACGTCGGCGAGTCGGCGCGTGGATGCGGTCATCGGGAATTCCAGGGACGCCACCAAGTCAGCAGCCAGCCCGCTCGGCGTCGGCAGCACCAGGGGCGTGACCAGTGCCAGCGTCGAAGCGGCGAGGCCCGGTATTGCAACGGGGATCCGCCGCTTGCCCGCCAATCGGACGTAGGTACGCACCAACTCTCTATAGGTCGTGGTAGTGGGGCCGCAGATATCGTAGGCCCCTGGCGCGACGAGATCACCCCGGGCGGCCGCGACCAGATAGTGCAGCACGTCGCGAATGGAGATCGGATCCATCGGCTGACGCACGCAGGAGGGCATTGGCAGCAGCGGGAAGCGGTCCCCGCTGTAGCGCAACATCTCAAACGAGGTCGACCCCGCGCCAATGATCATGGCCGCGCCTAACCACACCACTGCCGGACCGCCCGGCACGCGCAGGGCGTCTGCCACTTCGGCACGGCTTGCCAAATGTTCGGACAGGGATTCCGATTCGGGTACGAATCCCCCCAGATAGACGATGCGTCCGACCCCGGCCGCGGCGGCGGCCCGGGCGAGGTGGCCCGCCGCAGCCCTGTCGGCCGCCCGGAAGCCGGGCTCGCCGATGCCGTGAACCAGGTAGTACAGGACATCGATGCGACCCGCCACGGCCATCGCGTCGCTCAGGATTTCCGGATCTCCTGCATCCAGACACACCGCCTCGACGCGATCGCTCCAGCCATATCGGGCGAACTTCGCCGGATCGCGGCCTGCCACGACCACCTGATGACCGGCATCGAGCAAAGCGGTCACCAACCGTGATCCGACATAACCTGAGGCCCCGGTCACTAGCGCGCGTAGCGAAGTCATGCTCCAGTGGGTACCCATCCTCCCCGGACTACCCACGCCAGACGGTTGTGACCCTCACGACTCTTCTGTGGGTTGCGGCAGGTGGCCAGAGCAGCCGTGCCACGGCTAGGCGGATGGCACCGGCCCAGGAGGGCCGCTGTCGTCCGGCGCGGTGTCCACCAGATCGTGCTGCACGCCGTAGTGCCGGAGTTGGTCCGCCATCTGCAAGCGGAATTCGCCTGGGCGCGGTTGGTCGCAGGACAACGGCTCGGTCTACACCTCGCGATTCACCGGCGGCCACTACGACTTCGAACGACTCCTGGCCGCCCTGGGCATCACCCAACGCAACGGCCACCCCGGCCACCCCCAAACCCAGGGAAAGATCGATCGCTTCCACCAAGCCCTCAAACGCTGGCTGGCCGCACGACCCCACCCAGCCACCCTGTCCGAACTCCAAGAACTCCTCGACGCCTTCCGCGTCATCTACAACACCGAGCGCAGCCACCGCGCCCACCCACACCACCTCACGCCCGAACAGGCCTACCTCGCCCGCCCCAAAGCCACCCCCGGCAACCAACCCGCCGCCGCCATCCGAGTCCGCACCGACATCGTCGACCAATTCGGCGAACTCACCCTGCGCCACCGCAGCCGCCTACATCACCTCGGCATCGGCCGCGCCCACGCCTGCACACCCGTCCTCATCCTGATCACCGCCAGCACCGTCACCGTCATCAGCAAAACCGGCCACCACACCATCGCCACCCACCACAACTACTGGCCCGACAAACAGAAAAACCCCGGCAAAAGCCGGGGCAATCTGTAACCGATGACGCGACGCATGTGTAACCCATGACCCGACTCATCACAATTGTGTCCGAGGGGGGACTTGAACCCCCACGCCCGTTAATAGGGCACTAGCACCTCAAGCTAGCGCGTCTGCCATTCCGCCACTCGGACCAACCCGGCTCGGCCGGGCAGCTAAGGCTAACGGATGGCCGTCCTCGGACCCAAACCCAGCCCTGGCAACACCATCCGAAGGGCCGCGGAAGGGCCCGGAAGTGGTAGTAAAGGTAGCTGTGACCGAATTCCCGGACCCTGCCGGTGACGCCGTGGGCGAGGTGGTCGAACTCGTCAGCGCCCTCATTCGCTTCGACACCTCCAACACCGGCGAACTGGCCACCACCAAGGGCGAGGCGGACTGCGCCCGCTGGGTGGCCGCCCAGCTCGAGGAAGTGGGTTTTCAGACCGAATACCTCGAATCGGGTGCCCCGGGCCGTGGGAACGTGTTCGCCCGCCTGGCGGGCAGTGACCCGTCCCGCGGGGCGCTGCTGATCCACGGCCACCTCGATGTGGTGCCGGCCGAGGCGAGCGACTGGAGCGTGCACCCGTTCTCCGGGGCCATCGAGGACGGCTACGTCTGGGGCCGCGGCGCGGTCGACATGAAGGACATGGTCGGGATGATGATCGCGGTGGCCCGCCAGCTGGCCCGCTCCGGTATCACCCCGCCGCGGGATCTGGTGTTCGCCTTCGTCGCCGATGAGGAGGCCGGCGGCAAGTACGGGGCGCATTGGCTCGTCGAGCACCGTCCCGACCTGTTCGCCGGGGTCACCGAGGCGATCGGGGAGGTCGGCGGTTTCTCGCTGACGGTGCCGCGCCGCGACGGCGGCGAGCGTCGGCTCTACCTGATCGAGACCGCGGAAAAGGGCCTGTGCTGGATGCGGCTGCGGGCCCACGGCCGGGCCGGGCACGGATCGATGATCAATGACGACAACGCCGTCACCGCTCTGGCCGAGGCGGTGGCCCGGCTCGGCCGGCACCGCTTCCCGCTGGTGCTCACCGAGGCGGTCGAGCAGTTCCTGATCGCGGTGGGCGAGGAGACCGGACTGGTCATCGACGTCGACTCCCCGGACCTGGAGGGGATGATCGAGAAGTTGGGGCCCATCGCCCGCATCGTCAACGCCACCCTGCGCGACACCGCGACACCGACCATGCTGCAGGCCGGCTACAAGGCCAACGTGATCCCGGCGACGGCCGAGGCGGTGCTGGACTGCCGGGTGCTGCCCGGGCGCCAGGCGGCGTTCGAGGCCGAGGTCGACGCCCTGATCGGTCCCGACGTGACCCGGGAATGGGTCGCCCTCCAGCCGCCCGTCGAGACGACCTTCGACGGCGATTTGGTCGAGGCGATGAACGCCGCGCTGCTGGCCTGCGATCCCGACGCCCGGGCGGTGCCCTACATGCTGTCCGGAGGAACGGACGCAAAAGCCTTCGCCAAGTTGGGTATTCGCTGCTTCGGGTTCGCTCCGCTCCGGCTTCCACCGGAACTGGACTTCGCCGCGCTGTTTCACGGAGTCGACGAGCGGGTCCCGGTCGACGCGCTGAAGTTCGGCACCCGCGTCCTGCACCACTTCCTGACACACTGTTGACCACAACGAGAGGACCACACATGAGCTCTGTCCACGATCCCTACGCCGCGCTGCCCAAGCTGCCGACCTTCACCCTCACCTCGACATCGCTCACCGACGGCGCGCAGCTTGCCAAGCCGCAGGTCAGCGGAATCATGGGCGCCGGCGGTGAAGACGCCAGCCCGCAGCTGAGCTGGTCGGGCTTCCCCGAGGAGACCCGCAGCTTCGCAGTCACCTGCTACGACCCGGAAGCTCCCACCGCCTCGGGCTTCTGGCACTGGGCGGTGGCCAACCTGCCGGCCACCTGCACCGAGCTTCCCGAAGGCGTCGGTGACGGCAGCCTGCTGCCCGGGGATGCCCTGACGTTGGCCAACGACGCCGGGATGCGCCGCTACGTGGGTGCGGCACCGCCCCCCGGTCACGGCACGCACCGCTACTACTTCGCGGTACACGCCGTCGACGTCGAGAAGCTCGACCTCGCCGAGGACGCCAGCCCGGCCTACCTCGGCTTCAACCTGTTCATGCACGCCATCGCGCGCGCGGTGATCGTCGGCACCTACGAGCGCAACTAGCTGTACTGACTTGAGAGGTTAGGTACGCGGCTGGCGGGTGGTTGGCCGCCGAGTGCGGTGTGGCCGCGTTGGTGATTGTAGGTGTGGAGCCATCGGGGGA
>NZ_JRMK01000231.1:0-3990 GCF_000972925.1 Mycobacterium sp. UM_Kg1
CCCGCCAGCCGCGTACCTAACCTCTCAGGTCAGTACAACTAGCGCCCCAGCGGGTGCTCGTCGAGGAATGCGTCCACCACCGCCTGCGGATCGGCTCCCTCGGCCACCCGGCGACGCATCTCGATCAGCGCCTCGGTGTCGAGCACTCCGGCCACCTGGTTGACCGCCAGCAGCTGGACCTCGTTCAGCTCGTTGCGGCGATACAGCGGCACCACGTTCTCCGCGCGTACCAGCGCGGGCCGGCCGTCGGTGAGCCGCACCACGTCCTCCGGTACGCCCGGGTCGGCGGTAGTGGCCCACGCCGCCGTGATCTGGCGAGCGCGCAGCGCGGCGAACAACGCTGTGTCATTGGGGAATTCACGAGCCTTGGGCAGCGCGCAGCGCCCCACGGCGGTAGGTGCCGGCGCGCCTGCAACCCGGCCCACGGCCAGCCCGGCGCAGTGCCGCACGAGCGCGCTCAGGTCGGATTCGCCCCAGGCCAGGGCCGTCGCCTCGGTCACGGCCAGCGTCGGCTTGTCCTCGGCGCTCATCGCATAGTCGCCGACCGCGAGTCCCTCCGGCAGCGCCCCGGCCAACGCCCAGTAGACCGCCCGATCGGAGCGTGCCACAGCGTCGGGGGCGAAGATCGCCAGGAACCGGCCGGTGAAACCGGGCACCACGGTCAGCTCCCCGGAATCCAGTCCCGGAACCGGGTCTGCGACCGCCTCGATGCGCACTGCGGCGCCGGTGCTGCGCAGCGCGCTGGCATACAGGTGGGCCAGCACCTGCGCCTGCGGATCCGGAGACATGCCCACGGTCAGCGGCGACGGGCCCGGGTGAACGCCACAACCGGCGATCAGCACCGCCGCCCATCCCAGCGCCCAGCGGCGCAGGTGCTGTCCGAGCGGCCTGCGCACCGCGAACTCAGGAGGCGGTGTCGGCGGCCGCCGCGACAGCGGCCGCAACGGCCGGCTCGACCCGGGGATCCAGCGGGCTGGGCACGATACGGTCCGGGGCCAGCTCGTCGGCGACAACCGAGAAAATCGCTTCTGCGGCAGCCAACTTCATCGCCTCGGTGATCCGGCGCGCACCGGCGTCCAGCGCACCACGGAACACACCGGGGAAGGCCAGCACATTGTTGATCTGGTTGGGGAAGTCGCTGCGTCCGGTCGCCACCACCGCCGCGTGCTTGGCGGCCAGGTCGGGGTGGATCTCCGGGTCGGGATTGGACAGGGCGAACACCACGCCGCCCGGTGCCATCGACGCGATCAGCTCCTCGGGCACCACGCCTCCGGACGCTCCGAGGAAGACGTCGGCGCCGGCCAGCGCCTGCGCGAGACCGCCGGTGACGCCCCGCGGGTTGGTCCGCTGCGCCAGCTCGAGCTTGACCTCGTTCATGCCCGAGCGCTCCGGGTGCAGCACGCCCTGCGAGTCCAGCACGATCATGTCCGTTACGCCCCGCGAGAGCAGGATGTTCGCGCAGGCCACCCCCGCGGCACCGGCACCGGAGACCACCACCCGCAGCGAGGAGATCTCGCGGTCGACCACCTTGGCCGCCCCCAGCAGGGCCGCCAAGGCCACGATCGCGGTGCCGTGCTGGTCGTCGTGCATCACCGGGCAGTCCAGCGCCTCGATCACGCGGCGTTCGATCTCGAAGCAGCGCGGAGCGGAGATGTCCTCCAGATTGACCGCCCCGAACGACGGACGCAGCCGCACCAGGGTTTCGACGATCTCGTCGGGGTCCTTGGTGTCCAACACGATCGGGATGGAGTCCAGGCCGGCGAACGTCTTGAACAACGCCGCCTTGCCCTCCATCACCGGCAGCGCCGCCGACGGTCCGAGGTCCCCCAGCCCGAGCACCGAGGTGCCGTCGCTCACCACCGCCACCAGCCGGTGCGCCCAGGTGTACCGAGCCGCCAGGGTGTGGTCGGCGGCGATGGCCCGGCTCACCTGCGCCACGCCGGGGGTGTAGGCGATCGACAGCGCACGCTGGCTGTCCAGCGGCGACTTGAGTTCGACGGAGATCTTTCCACCCGTGTGGGCTTCGAAGATCTCTTCGTCTCCGATCACGATCGGCGAGCTGTTCATCAGGTTCTCAGGCATCGATAGTCCAGGGTACTGCGCTGCATTTGCGTTCTTTCTATCGGCCGCGGCAGCCGATGCACCGCAGTTCCAACACCACCGACCGAGCTAATGCCCTCAGATCAGGCCGAGCGAGGTAACCGCTTCGCGCTCGTCGGCGAGTTCAGCGGTCGAGGCGTCGATACGGCTGCGGGAGAAGTCGTCGATGTCCAGGCCCTGCACGATGCTCCAGTCGCCGCCGGAGGTGGTGACCGGGAACGAGGAGATCAGGCCCTCGGGCACACCGTAGGAGCCGTCGGAGACCACCGCCATCGACACCCAGTCACCGTCCGGGGTGCCCAGCAGCCAGTCCCGGGCGGCGTCGACGGTGGCCGATGCCGCCGAGGCGGCCGACGACGCACCGCGCGCGTCGATGATCGCCGCACCGCGCTTGGCGACGGTGGGAATGAAGTCGTTCTCGATCCAGTCCTGGTCGCCGACCACCTCGGCGGCGTTACGCCCGCCGACCTCGGCGTGGAAGATGTCGGGGTACTGGCTCGCCGAGTGGTTACCCCAGATCGTCATCTTCTTGACGTCGGTGACCTTGGCGCCGGTCTTGGCGGCCAACTGCGAGATCGCCCGGTTGTGGTCCAGACGGGTCAGCGCCGAGAAGCGCTCCTTGGGGATGTCGGGCGCGTTGGTCATCGCGATCAGCGCGTTGGTGTTGGCCGGGTTGCCCGTGACCCCGACCCGGATGTCGGAGGCCGCAACCGCGTTGAGTGCCTTGCCCTGCGCGGTGAAGATGGCGCCGTTGGCCTCCAGCAGGTCGCTGCGCTCCATGCCCGGTCCACGCGGGCGGGCGCCGACCAGCAGCGCCAGATTGGCACCGTCGAAGATCTTGTTCGCGTCCGAGCCGATCTGCACACCCGACAGCAGCGGGAACGCACAGTCGTCGAGCTCCATGACGACGCCCTCAAGCGCCTTGAGCGCCGGCTCGATCTCCAGCAGGCGCAGTTCGATCGGCCGGTCGGGGCCCAGCAGCGAGCCGCTGGCCAGGCGGAAAAGCAGGCTGTATCCGATCTGGCCGGCGGCGCCGGTGACGGCGACCTTGAGTGGGGTTGTGCTCACGTCAAGCGCTCCTCGAACGTTCGGCTGGTCTGGCGTTGGTCCGGGTCGAAACTAGCGCACCGGCGCCGTCACCGAAACTTCGGGACCCCGCCGATGAAGCCCGCTCACCGCGCAGATCGACGCCGGACGCGTAGCATTTGACCGGCACCTGCGCCGGAGGGAGAGCCGCCATGACGGCGTTGCACGACCGGGCACCTCGAGTGCTGGTGGACTGCGGTGTTTACGCCGACGGCAAGCGCATCCCGGGCCGGTTCACCCCCGCGGGCGCCCGGGCCAAGGTGCGCGAGATCGAGGCCGACGGGCGCGAAGCGTTCGTGTGGGTCGGTCTGCACGAGCCGGGCCAGGCCCAGATGCAGGGCGTGGCCGCGACCTTCGAACTGCACCCGCTGTCGGTCGAGGACGCCGTTCAGGCACACCAGCGGCCGAAGCTGGAGCGCTACGACGACAGCCTGTTCCTGGCGCTCAAGACCGTCAACTACGTCGCCCACGAATCGGCGGTGGTGCCCCGGGAGATCGTCGAGACGGGCGAGATCATGATGTTTGTCGGCAGGAACTTCGTGGTCACCGTCCGACACGGCGAACACAGCAGCCTGACCGACGTGCGCAGGCGCATGGAAGCCGATCCCGAGCAGATGCGACTGGGGCCGTTTGCGGTTATGCACGCCATCGCCGACTACGTGGTGGACCGCTATGTCGAGGTGACCGCCCGCATGGAGAACGACATCGACCTGATCGAGGAGGCCGCGTTCGCACCCGGCACCCGGACCGATGTCGAACCGATCTACCAGATCAAACGCGAAGTGGTCGAACTGCGGCGGGCGG
>NZ_JRMK01000232.1:0-3884 GCF_000972925.1 Mycobacterium sp. UM_Kg1
AGATGTGTATAAGAGACAGGCCATACGCTGCCCAGCGCCCTGCTGGCCGCCGGCGACCGCAAGCGGGACTGAGCGCCTCGATGTCCACCCAGCGTGAGCTCAGTTCAAAAGGACGCCTGACGCGCGGGGCGATCGAGCAAGCCGCCCGGGAGTTGTTTGCCGAGCGCGGTTTTCACGGGACCACGCTGGCCGACATCACGTCATCGGCCGGAAAGTCCACGGCGGTGCTCTACCGCTACTTCAACGACAAGGAAGATCTGCTCGCCGCGTTGGCGGAGTCCTTCCTCACCGAGGTTGTCGAGCCCTCGGGGCTGAACATGCGGCTGCCGGAGTCCCCGGAGGACACTGAGTTCTTCTCGTCGGTGGTCAATGCCTATTGGTCGATGTTCAAGCCGAACATCGGTGTCATGATCGCCGTCGCTCAGCTGGCGGCGACCAGCGAGAGATTTGCCGCGCTGCAGAACGAGTTCCGGCGGTTCGGCCGGGACATCGTGGCCGAATCGGTGCGACGCGCCCAGCAACAGGGCTATGCTCTCGACCTCGACGCCGACCACATCGCGGCTGCCATCGCACTGCTGTTCGAGAACTTCACCGTCGTATTCGTCGGCCCCTCGGGTCCGGACTGGCGAATCAGCGACAGCGACGCCATCGCGACGCTGTCGACGATCTGGAGAAAGACGCTGTACGGCCGTTGACAGTGCCCACCCAAAAGACCATCTGAAGGAGAAGCAATGGACTTCACACTGCCGGAACACCTTCCCGGACTGCTCGCCGAGATGGACGAGTTCATCGAGCGCGAGATCGCGCCGCTGCAGGCCGATCACATGCAGTATTTCGACCACCGCCGGGAGTTCGCCCGTACCGATGTGGAGCGCGGCGGAGTCCCCCGGCGCGAGTGGGAGGAGCTGCTCGATGAGATGCGCCGGCGTGCCGACGCCGCCGGCTGGCTGCGCTACGCGTTGCCGTCCTCGCTGGGAGGTCGCGACGGCACCAACGTCGACATGGCGGTGATCCGGGAACACTTGGCGCACAAAGGCCTGGGCCTGCACAACGACCTGCAGGACGAGTCGTCGATCGTGGGCAACTTCCCCCAGGTCATCATGATGGAGCGGTTCGGCACCGACGAGCAGCGCAAGGAGTTCTCCGAGGCCCTGATCACCGGCGAGCGATCGATGGCCTTCGGCTTGACCGAACCGGACCACGGTTCGGATGCCACCTGGCTGGAGACCCGCGCTGAGCTCGACGGTGACACCTGGGTGATCAACGGCGCCAAGCGTTTCAACACCGGTGTGCATCGGGCCACGCACGACCTGGTCTTCGCCCGAACCTCCGGCGAGGCCGGATCGGCACGCGGCATCACCGCTTTCCTGGTGCCCACCGACACTCCGGGGTTCACCGTCCCGTTCTACTGGTGGACCTTCAACATGCCCTCCGATCACGGCGAGGTCGAGCTGCGCGACGTGCGCGTTCCGGCCGGCGCGGTGCTCGGCGAGGTCGACGGCGGTCTCGACGTGGCCCAGACATTCCTGCACGAGAACCGGATCCGGCAGGCCGCCTCGAGTCTGGGCGCCGCGCAATACTGCATCGACCGCGCGGCCGAGTACGCCCGCAAACGCATCGTGTTCGGCAAGCCGCTGTCGGTCAACCAGGCGGTGCAGTGGCCCTTGGCCGAGTTGCAGACCGAGGCGCAGATGGTGCGGCTGCTGGTCAACTACGCCGCCTGGCACCTGGACCGCGACCACCACCTGGAGGTCTCGGACAAGGTGTCGATGGCCAACTACCGAGCCAACCGGCTGGTGTGCGAGGCCGCCGACCGAGCGATGCAGATCTACGGCGGCCTGGGCTACTCTCGCCACGAGCAGTTCGAGCACATCTACCGGCACCATCGCCGCTACCGGATCACCGAAGGTGCCGAGGAGATTCAGATTCGCCGCGTTGCGCAGCGGCTGTTCGGGTTCGACCGGCGGCGATGAGCGTCGAGCAGCTGGCCGACCGGCTGGCCGGGGTGCTGGAGCCGGTCTTGGGCCCCGTCACGGTGCAGGGCCTGCGCGCCCTGACCGGCGGCGCCAGCCGGGCCACCTGGGCTTTCGACGCCGTCCCGGCAACCGGCGAGCGCCGGTCGTTGATTCTGCGCACCGGGCCGCTCGATGAGATCCACGCCAGCATGGAACTCGAGGCGCAGGCGCAGCGCGCCGCAGGCGAGGCCGGTGCGCCGGTGCCGAACGTGCTTATCGCCGACAATTCTCCTGCGGCAGTGGGAAACCCGTATCTGATCTGCGACCTGATCAGTGGCGAGACGGTCGTTCGACGAATCGAGCGCCAGCTCGACGACCCCGGCCGTGAGCGGCTGCTGACTCAGTGCGCACAGGCACTGGCCGCAATCCACCGGGCCGACCCGGGCGGCATCGCGCTCAGCACCGAAGATCAGCTCACCGCCTGCCGGGCGCAGCTCGACAGCATGCCCGACACCACGGCACCCTTCGAATGGGCGTTTCGGCGGCTCGCCGCGCACCGTCCCCCGCCGGTGCCGGCGCAGCTGGTCCACGGCGATTTCCGGATGGGCAACCTCATGGTCAGCGGGGACGGCGACCTGGCCGGCGTACTGGACTGGGAGCTGGTACACGTCGGCGACGGGTGCGAGGATCTGGCCTGGTTCTGCCTGCGGGCCTGGCGCTTCGGCGCGCCGCTGGAACGCGCCGCCGGCGGGCTCGGCGGAATCGACGCGCTGCTGGCCGCCTACGAGCAGGCGACCGATACCCGAGTGGATCACGACCGATTCGACTGGTGGTTGCTGTTGGGCACATTGCGATGGGGCATCATCTGCCGCTATCAGGCGCATCGTCACCTGAGCGGTCAGACACGTTCGGTGGAACTGGCCACCATCGGCCGGCGAGTCTCCGAGACCGAGTGGGATCTGTTGCGGCTGCTCGACGGGGTCCGGCCGTGAGCGCCGGGGGCCGCCGGCCCACCGCTGCCGAACTGGTCGCCGCGGTCACCGAGTTCCTGGACACGGCGCTGGTGAACAACGCCCAGGCCGGCACCGACAGCCAGGTCAGATTCCACGCCCGAGTCGCGGCCAACGCGCTGCGCATCGTCGAGCGCGAGCTCAACGACGCCACCGCCGGTGTCGTCACCGACGCACTGGCCGGCCTGGGCTTCGCCGACGAGGCCGAGCTGGCCGCGGCCATCCGGGCCGGGGACCTCGACGACCGGCCGGCGGAACTGACGGCCTGCCTGTACACCCTGGTGGAGCACCGGCTGGCGATCGACCACCCGGGATACGCCCAATAGCTCCCAAGAGTGACTGTGCGACAGTCGCTTCGACGGTACTGCGCCAAACCCGGTGTGTCGGAGGCACCCGCGCAGTAGCATCTGCACCGTGTCCGACTCCAATGCCGCGCTGCGCATCCTTGTCTACAGCGACGACGCCGCGACTCGTGAACGGGTGATCACCGCGTTGGGCAGGCACCTGCACCCCGACCTGCCGGAACTGAGCTATGTCGAGGTCGCGACCGAGCCGGTGGTGATCCGGCAGATGGACGCCGGAGGAATCGACCTGGCCATCCTCGACGGCGAGGCCACGCCGGCCGGCGGCATGGGCATCTGCAAACAGCTCAAGGACGAGCTCTCCCCGTGCCCCCCGATCGTGGTGCTGACCGGGCGCGCCGACGACGTCTGGCTGGCCAAGTGGTCGCGTGCGGACGCCGCGGTGGCCCACCCGGTGGACCCCATGGCGCTGAGCCATGCGGTGCTGGGCCTGCTGCGCACGCCGACGCCCAGCTGACACGGCGGCCCGCTTCGCCTCTCCTACGTCGAGCCTCGCTGACCCGCCCCCACTGACACGGCGCCCCCAGCTTCGCCTCTCCTACGTCGAGCCTCGCTGA
>NZ_JRMK01000233.1:0-3877 GCF_000972925.1 Mycobacterium sp. UM_Kg1
GTATAAGAGACAGACCTTGCCCTGACCGAATCCGTCCTCGGTGCGTTCGGCCAGGTCGACGGTCGGCGGCACCGAGCCGGTGACCGTGGTGATGCCGTCGACCAGGTAGTCCACCCCGATCCCGTAGCGGCTGGCCGCCTGCGACAGCGCACGCGGCGGCATTCTGCTGGCCAACTCGGCGAAAGTGGTGTTGCAGGAATCGGCGAAGGCACGCGACATCGGCACCAGCCCGAGGTCGAACCCGCCGTAGTTGGGGATGGTGCGCTGGCCGATGTCGAGTTCGCCGGGGCAGCCCACGATGGAGTTAGGGGTCGCCATGTCCCGTTCGATCGCCGCGCCGGCGGTGACCATCTTGAAGGTCGATCCGGGCGGGTACAGGCCGGTGGTGGCGATCAGGCCGTCGGAGTCGGCGGCCGCGTTCTGGGCGACGGCCAGCAGATCGCCGGTCGAGGGCCGGATCACCACGATCATGGCCTTATCGCCGCGGCTGTTGACCGCGTTCTGGGCGGCACGCTGCACCGCGCGGTCCACGCTGATGGTCAGCGACGGCGCCGGCGCCGGGTCCACCTCGTGCAGCACCGCGACGTCGACGCCGTTCTGGTTCACGCTGACCACCCGCCAGCCCGCGGCGCCCTCCAGTTGGGTTCCGACGGCTTTCTTGACCTCGCTGATGAGCATCGGCGCGAAGTGGTCGTCGGTGGGCAGCAGTTCGGCGTGCGGCGTGACCACCACCCCGGGCAGGGCGCCGATGGCCGCCTCAACCCGGTCGTGCTCGGCTTTGCGCAGGGTGATCAGGTCGAGCGGGGTCACCGAGGAACTGGCCTGCTCCGCCAGTCGCTGCGGGTCGCTCAGGTCCGCGTCGTAGCCGCGCAGCGTCTCGACCACCGCCAGCGCGGTCCGCATCAGGTTTCTGCCGGCCCGGCTGGCGTCGAGCTGATAGTTGTACACGTAGCCGGGCACCAGCACGTCGGTGCCGCCCGCCTCGTTGACGGCGGCGCGGCGCGGGGGGTCTGCTCGCAGCGCGAAAGTCTGGTGCTCCCCCAGCTTGGGGTGCAGGTCGGTGGCCGTCCAGCGCACCGTCCAGTGGCCTTCGTTGCGGACCATTTTGAGCTGGCCGTCGTAAGACCAGCTCCGGCCCTTGGGCAGCGCCCAGGTGTAGCGGTAGGCCACGCTGCCGGTGTCGTCGTTGTAACGCGAGCTGAGCACCTGGGCGTCCAGGTGCTCAGCCTGCAAGCCCGCCCAGGCGGCGTTGAGCGCGCTGCGCGCCGCGGACGGGTCGTCGCTGAGGTCCGCGGCGGCCCCGGTGTCCCCGGAGGCCAGGGCGGCGAAGAAGCGCTCGGCGACGGGCCCGGGGCCGTCGGGGCGCGGGGTGCAGGCGGCCAGGCCTGCGGCGGTGAGCAGCACGGTCACCAATCCCGTGACGCGTGTGACGAATGAGCTTGCAGTTGTCATTGGGGCTGATGTTAAAGACCGAGACAGTCACGGGCGTGGAGGCGCACCGAGGCCAGTTCGTGTCCGCACCGAGATGTGCGTGCAGCAGGAGCCTGTCAGTCGAGCAACACGGTCGCGAAGGTGCCGACTTGGGCGAAACCCACCCGCTCGTAGGTGGACCGGGCCACCTCGTTGAAGTCGTTGACGTACAGGCTGGCGATGCGCCCGGTGCCCACGATCACCCCGGCCAGCATGGCGGTGCCGCCGGTCCCCAGCCCGCATCCGCGCCGGTCGGGGTGCACCCAGACACCCTGAATCTGTGCCACCGTCGGCGACTGCGAGCCCACCTCGGCTTTGAACACCACCTCGCCGTGCTCGAAGCGCGCCCAGGCCCGCCCGGCCGCGATCAGGTTGGCCACCCGCCGCCGGTATGCGCGGCCTCCGTCACCGGCGCGCGGATCCACGCCCACCTCACCGATGAACATGTCGACCGCCGCCACCAGGTAGGCGTCGAGCTCCTCAGGACGCACCTGGCGCACTTCCGGGTCCATCAGGCACGCCGGTATGCTCTGCAGCGCCATCAGCGGCTGACTCTCGCGCACATCGCGTGCGGGACCCCAGGATTCGGCGAGCCGCTGCCACATCGGCAGCACCAGCTCAGCGCGGCCGACCAACGACGAGCAGCGCCGGATCGCACTCGCCGCCTTGTCGGCAAAAGCGGTGAGATCGGCGGGCGTTCCCCGCAGCGGAATCAGGTTGGCCCCGGCGTAGCACAGCGATTCGTCCACACCGCCGCGCGTCCACAGCTCCCCGCCGATCAGCCGCGGATCGACACCGTGGTCGGCCACCCGGGCCGCGACCATGCACGAACCGACCGGATCCTCCGCCAGCACCTGCCAGACGGCTGCGGCGTCACTCACCACAGACACCCGCCGCTGGGCGAGACGGAAATCGGGTGGAGCCGACATGGTGACTCTTTCTGGCGTACTCAACGGCCGGCGAATCGGCTGTGATCAGCTTACGGCGACGGTGGGCGAACCGCCCGAAGATCCCTCACCCATCTCCGCCGCAAGGCGCATGGCCTCCTCGATCAGCGTCTCGACGATCTGCGCCTCCGGCACGGTCTTGATCACCTCGCCCTTGACGAAAATCTGGCCCTTGCCGTTGCCGGACGCCACACCCAGGTCCGCCTCACGGGCCTCACCCGGGCCGTTGACCACGCAACCCATCACCGCCACGCGCAGCGGGACGTCGATGCCCTCAAGCCCGGCGGTGACCTCGTTGGCCAAGCGGTAGACGTCGACCTGCGCCCGCCCGCACGAGGGACACGACACGATCTCCAGACCCCGGGGCCGCAGGTTGAGCGACTCCAGGATCTGGTTGCCCACTTTGACCTCCTCCACCGGAGGTGCCGACAACGAAACCCGGATGGTGTCGCCGATCCCGCGCGACAACAACGCACCGAAGGCCACCGCGGACTTGATGGTGCCCTGGAACGCCGGGCCGGCCTCGGTGACGCCCAGGTGCAGCGGGTAGTCGCACTGCTCGGCCAGCAGCTGGTAGGCGGCCACCATCACGACCGGGTCGTTGTGCTTGACGCTGATCTTGATGTCGCCGAAGCCGTGTTCCTCGAACAACGACGCTTCCCACAGGGCGGACTCCACCAGCGCTTCCGGGGTTGCCTTGCCGTACTTGGCCAGGAAGCGCTGGTCCAGCGACCCGGCGTTGACGCCGATCCGGATCGGGATACCGGCGGCACCTGCCGCCTTGGCCACCTCGCCGACCCGGCCGTCGAACTCCTTGATGTTGCCCGGGTTCACCCGGACCGCGGCGCAGCCGGCGTCGATGGCGGCGAAGATGTACTTGGGCTGGAAGTGGATGTCGGCGATCACCGGGATCTGGCTGTGCCTGGCGATCTCGGCCAGCGCGTCGGCGTCCTCCTGCCGTGGGCAGGCGACCCGCACGATGTCGCAACCCGAGGCGGTCAACTCCGCGATCTGCTGCAACGTCGCATTGACGTCGTGGGTCTTGGTGGTGCACATCGACTGCACCGCGATCGGATGGTCGCTGCCCACCCCGACTCCGCCCACCATCAACTGGCGGGTCTTGCGCCGCGGGGCCAGCGTGGGCGCAGGGGCGGCCGGCATTCCAAGGCCGACGCTCATGTGAGCTCTCCTGTCAAAACAGCCTGATCGGGTTGACCAAGTCGGCGGTCACGGTGAGCAGCATGTAACCGGCCACCACCGCCAAGACTACGTATGTGGCCGGCATCAGCTTGAGATAGTTCACCGGCGCCGCGGCAACCTTGCCGCGGGCGGCTCGAACCATGTTGCGCAGCTTTTCGAACAACGCGATCGCGATGTGCCCGCCGTCGAACGGCAGCAGCGGCACCAGGTTCAGCACGCCCAGGATGAAGTTCAGCTGGGCCAGGAAGAACCAGAACGCC
>NZ_JRMK01000234.1:0-3833 GCF_000972925.1 Mycobacterium sp. UM_Kg1
GGTCGGTGCTGCACCCGGCGGTCTGCGACGGCGACCACCGCGGCCTGCTGGCGGTGCATTCGCTGTCCAAGACCTCCTCGCTGGCGGGGTACCGGGCCGGATTCGTCGCCGGGGACGCCGCGGTGGTGGCCGAATTGCTGGCGGTGCGCAAACACGCCGGGATGATGGTGCCCAGCCCGATCCAGGCGGCCATGGTCGCTGCGCTCGATGACGACGAACACGAACACGAGCAGCGCGAGCGCTATGCGCGCCGCCGTGCGATCCTGCTGCCGGCGATCCAGGCGGCCGGGTTCACCGTCGAGTTGTCCCAGGGCGGACTGTACTTGTGGGCCCCCCGCGGCGAGCCCTGCCGCAACAGCGTCGAGTGGCTCGCACAGCGCGGCATTCTGGTGGCGCCCGGCGAGTTCTACGGGCCGGCCGGCGCGCAGCACGTGCGGGTGGCGCTGACCGCCACCGACGAGCGGATCGCCGCCGCGGCGGCACGGCTGAGTTAGCCGGTCCCGCCGGCGCAGTCGGTGGTGAGGATCCGCTCGATGGCATCATGTTCGGCCTGGGTGACCCACAGGCCGTAGCCGGACTTGACCGCGACGATCCGTGAGACGTACACGCACCGGTAGGACCTGTTGGGCGGCAACCAGGTCGCCGCGTCGCCATCGCCCTTCTGTTCGTTGACCGGCCCACTGGTGGCCTGCAGGTTCAGCGGATCATTGGCGAAGTTGCGCCGGGTGACCTCGTCCCACTGCTGGGCCCCCTTCTGCCAGGCGTCCGACAGGGCCACGACGTGGTCGATCTGCACTTCCCGGGAGGTCTGCGTGCCCCGCTGGAAGGCGACCACCGCACCGCTGTAGGGATCGGTCAAAACGCCCGCGAGCACCACACACCCGTTGGTGCCCGGCTTGATCTCGGTGTCGGTCAGATCCCGGCGCAGAATGTCGTTGCGGGTATCGCAACCGTTGTGGCCCAAGGGAACCGTCACGTCGTCGCTCCAGGCCGGCCCGAACTGTGCGCGGTGATAACCGGTCTTGGGAGCCCGCCCCTTGATCGGCAGGGCCGCGAGCAGGGTCAGCGCGCCAGGACCGTCCGCGGTGTCGGCGACCGGCTCGGCCCAGACCGCGGCCGGCCCGAGGAGCAGCACCACCCCCGCGGCCGCCAGCGCAGCCGCCCACGCCGGCCGCCGGTGTTGCCGATCGCCCACGCCACCTCCCTGGCTCTGCCGGTTGGCGGGCAGGCTACCAGCGCGCGCCGACAGGCTCGGGCGCCGAACCCCGGCGCGCAATAGGGTGGGGCAGTGCTCATCGATCCCGAAGTCGCCGAGGCGCTGGCCGCCGGGCGCGCGGTCGTGGCGCTGGAGAGCACCATCATCACCCACGGACTGCCGCGCCCGGACAACCTGCGCATCGCCCGCGAGATCGAGAACGCGGTGCGGTCCGGCGGGGCGGTGCCGGCAACCATTGCGATGGTGGGCGGGCGGCCCCACATCGGTCTCGACGACGAAACGCTGCACCGCGTCGCCACATCCGGTACCGCGGTCAAGGTCAGCGTCCGCGAGCTGGCCATGCTTGCCGCCGCGGGCGGCGACGGGGCGACCACGGTCGCCGCGACCGCCCATCTGGCGGCCGCGGCCGGCATCACCGTGTTCGCCACCGGCGGCCTGGGCGGCGTGCATCGCGGGGCGCGGGAGAACTGGGACGAATCGGCGGACCTGACGGCGCTGTCACGCACCCCGGTGCTGGTGGTGTGCTCGGGGGTGAAGTCGATACTGGACATCGGCGCCACCCTGGAGCGGCTGGAGACGCTGGGTGTGGGCGTGATCGGCTACCGGACCGACCGGTTTCCGGCCTTCTACCTGGCCGACTCCGGCCACCGGATCGACTGGCAGGTGGGCGATCCCGAGCAGGTGGCCGCTGTGCTGCACGCCCGCAGCCGGCTGGGCACCGAAGGCTACGGCCTGGTGCTGGCGAACCCGATCGCCCGCGAGGCCGAACTCGACCGCGCGCTACACGATCGGGTGCTGGCGCAGGGCCTGGCCGCCGCCGAGGCGAAGGGCGTGCGCGGCAAAGACGTCACGCCGTTTCTGCTCGAGCATTTTCACCAGGCAACTCAGGGCGCATCGGTGGACGCCAATGTCGCTCTGGTACTGGCCAATGCGCGCCTGGCGGGGCAGGTGGCCGTCGCCTACGCGGGCCGCTGAGCCTCAGCTGCTCCGCACCCTGGCGATACACATCTCGGGCTCGACGAACGGCTCCAACTGCGCGCTGCCGCCGGGAGCTCCCTCGGCGTTGAGCAACCCCCGCAGCAGGCCCAGGTGCATGGCGCAGCTGACCTCGGGGTGCGACTGGGCCAAGTCGCGAACCGGGCATCCGGAAAGCAGGATCGTGCGCTGGCCCGGGTCGCCGCCGGCGCCCGGCGCCGCGAGTTCGGCACCGAAGCCCATGCGCGCAAAGACTCCGGTGATCCGCTCGGCGCAGTCGCCGATGCCCGTTACCGGACCCGACCCGTTCGATGTGGGGTCGGGCGAGTCCAGAATGCGGTCCGCCCAGCGCCGGCCCGCCCGCTCGGCGCGTACCCGGCGCTCCTCAACGGTCTCGCCCAGCTCCATCGCCAGGATCTCGGCGAGGCTGCGGTAGTCCAGCCGGTCCCGCACCGCCACGTAACCGGTGCGGGGGCGCCCGACGCCGTCCCGTTTGATCCGGGTCCGTGCGACCGCCCCGTCTTCGCACAAGGCGTCGAGGTGGAACCGAACGGTGGTGACGTGCAGATGCATCCGCTCGGCGAGCTCAGCGGCGTCGACTGCGCCGCTGGCCTCGCCCACCAACCGCAGCACTCGTTCGCGCTGCTGGTTCCGGGGTAACCGCTGACTGCGATGGGTTCCGCGCCGCTGGCCGGACTCGTCGTGCATGAAGTCCCTCTCGTTGAGGAGTCGTCCACGAATTGCAGGAGCTTATTCGTTGATACCACCTGCGGCGGTCGGCCGCTTTTCGGTCGGTCGGCCGGGCCCGCGACGAGGACGGGGGTAACGTCCCCCGAATGCTGCTGACCTCGCTCGCCGACGACGGCTCGAACGCCTCGGACATCGCCGATGCGGTGCGTATCGACAACACCCTACTGAGCCGCGCGGAGCTCAGCGGCGCGGGCGCCGCGGTGGCCGCAGACCTTGCCGGGGCCTCGCGGGTCGCGGTGTCGGCCACCCCGACGGCGCAGACGGTACTGGCGGTCACCGGATGCCTGCTCGCCGGTGTGCAGGTGGTGCCGGTTCCCGCCGACGTCGGCGCGGCCGAGCGCCGGCACATGCTGCGCGATTCGGGGGCGCAGGCCTGGCTGGGGGAGCGGCCGGAGGACCTCGCCGGTCTGCCGCACTTTCCGGCCCGTGCCGGATCGCCGCAGCGGCCGGTCGAACCACCCGAGGACGACACCGCGCTGATCATTTACACCTCCGGCACCACGGGCCCGCCCAAAGGCGTCCAGTTGAGCCGGCGCGCGCTCGCGGCGGACCTCGACGCGCTGGCGCAGGCGTGGCAGTGGAGCCCCGATGACGTCCTGGTGCACGGCCTGCCGATGTATCACGTGCACGGACTGGTGCTGGGCCTGCTGGGCTCCCTGCGGGTGGGCAACCGCTTCGTGCACACCGGCAAACCGTCGCCGCAGGCCTACGCCGCCGCGGGCGGCACGCTGTATTTCGGGGTGCCCACCGTCTGGTCGCGGGTGGTGGCCGACGCCGGCGTCGCTGCGGCGCTGCGGCCGGCCCGGCTGCTGGTCTCGGGCAGTGCGGCGCTGCCGGTCCCGGTGTTCGACGCACTGGTCGCCCGGACCGGCCACTGTCTCTTATACACATC
>NZ_JRMK01000235.1:0-3816 GCF_000972925.1 Mycobacterium sp. UM_Kg1
ATGTGTATAAGAGACAGCGCATCGACCTCGGCTCAGATCGACCATGGGGTTCCTCGGCCGCATTGCGCCCAGCTTCGGACGATCACGCGTCCTGAAACGAGAAAAGCCACCTGTCACCAGGTGGCTTTCTTGTGGTCCCGGCTGGGATCGAACCAGCGACCTTCCGCGTGTGAGGCGGACGCTCTCCCCCTGAGCTACGAGACCGGATGAACGAGGACGAACACTAGCACGGCCACCCCCCCGAGTATCAATGCGCAGGGCACTTTTCGCGCAATTCACCCCTCTGACATGCGGAGTTGTGCTGGCTCACATGTGTCCGCTAATGTTCTGCATCGCGACGGGCGACGATCTCGCCCGTGGCACGCGGATGTAGCGCAGTTGGTAGCGCATCACCTTGCCAAGGTGAGGGTCGCGGGTTCGAATCCCGTCATCCGCTCGAGGGTGTCAAGTGGCATCAACCCCTTGCGGTGGAGTGGCCGAGTGGTGAGGCAACGGCCTGCAAAGCCGTGCACACGGGTTCGATTCCCGTCTCCACCTCCGTCCCAAGGCTCTAAGCGCGGTTAGCTCAGCGGGAGAGCGCTTCCCTGACACGGAAGAGGTCGCTGGTTCAATCCCAGTACCGCGCACCAGGATCGACGCAGTTCAGAACAGGTATCCGGCCTCGCAACTGCCCGACATGGCCACATGTGGGTTAACGGGCTCTAATAGGTGTAGCTGGCTCCGAAAATCGGAGGAGCCTCGCCATGACCACCACCACCGAAGAAGTTCCACTTCCCGCGGGTGCAGACCCGGCTGGGGAGACGACTGGGAGCCTGAAGACTATCGCTGCGCCTGGTCATGCCCTGAAGTGGTGCCCAACGGGGCCACAGCAGACGGAGACGTGCGATGCGTAGTCATCCGATACCGCAACGGGCCCATCGCAGTAGACGGCGACGACGAGCCCCTGGTGTACGTCGGCGGTAGCCCGTACACGCTGACAAACGCCCGGACCCTGGCCAGGCCATTCTCAACACCGTCGACCCCGCAGAACGGTGGGCCGGAATCCAGATCCAGGATGTAGGGCTGTGATCGCCGAAGTTGCCGGCGTTGAAGGCGATGACCTTTTATTGACCGCACCAAAAAGGATGGAGCGCGATGACCAACGTCAGCGCCAACCCAGGTGAGCTTGAGCAGCTTAGGGCTGACCTCCTGTAGCGGCTGGGAGCTCGCCCATTGAGAATATGGCCCCCCGGTCTCATCCGAGCTGTCATCGCCGTCCTGGACATACACGTCGTTGCTCCTGCGCCTGAGCCTGGGCGCCGTTTTCCAGATTGGCTGCGGCCGGGGGCACGGAAAGCTCGACTCCTCAGATAGCAAATCCAAAAACTTCCGGGTGCTGAAAAGCGCAGTCCAACTGCAGTCTCGGTGACTAAAGTCGGCCAACGTGGACCCACTTTATGCAGCTGCTGCAGTTTACGGGCTAATCTTCGCTGCCGGCGGAGCGGCGGTCGCGAATTCGAAGAACCGCCCGTGGGCAGAGGGCCTACTCCTCGGACTTTTCCTGGGCCTAATTGGCTTCATCATCGAGGCTTGCCTTTCTGCAAAACCGCCGCAACCTGGCCGCAATCGCGAGAGAGACGGCAGTCAACGGTATGGGAACGTCACAGCATGGACTGACAGCCCAGCCACATTGCAAGCGCAAACTAAAGCGTGCCCGGACTGCGCCGAGACCGTCCTCGCCGCCGCGCGGGTATGTAAGCACTGCGGCTATCGCTTTGCCGCCCGACCCATGTCCGCCCCATCTAAAGCGGACCCTCAAGCGAAGCCAGCGAGGACGACAAGCAAGGTCAGGTGTTTCCACTGCCAGCACATTCAAGTAGAGCCACTCGCCAAATCGACATTCCTGTGCGAGCGATGCGAAACGAAGTTGAGGCGCCTACCTAAATCTTCTGGAAGAATCTGACGACACATTGCCTTGGCCTCACTGGGTGACTGGGTGCAAACTCGGCAATCGTGACCGGAGCGCCCGAATCTCTCGGCGCCGCACCTTCGCGGGCAAATATTTCTCCTGGGTTGATCCTCTTCGCTGATCGTCTGCCGCAAAGGCGCAGGTGAAGGTCACTTTTTAAAAATCTGAGGGATCGCTCAGGCCTCGTTTTCCACGGCTCGCGGCGTCAAAAACGGGCGAGGACTCGGCGACCCCGACGCCCAACTGGATACGTTGGCCGGCCTGGATCGGCTGGGCTGACCCACCCGCCAGGCGGTACGCCGCCAGAGCCGGGAACAGGACGACCACCCCGGCGGATTTCGTCAACCTTCGGTTGACGCAATCATATCGTCAACCTAACGTTGACGCCATGGCCGACCCCACGCCTCTCGCCCAACCCGTCCGCCTCGATGACCTCATCAACGCCATCGCCAGCGTGCACGAGGACGCCCTAGATCGGTTGACCGATGCCGTGCTGGCCGCCGAACACCTCGGCGAAGTCGCCGACCATCTGATCGGGCACTTCGTCGATCAGGCGCGGCGCTCGGGGGCGTCGTGGACCGACATCGGCAAGTGCATGGGAGTCACCAAGCAGGCGGCGCAGAAGAAGTTCGTCCCGCGTCCCGAGGCCGCCACGCTGGATCCCGAGCAGGGCTTCGCCCGATTCACCCCCCGGGCCCGCAACGCGGTGGTGGCGGCCCAGAACGCGGCAAGCCTGGCTCGCAGCAGCGAGATCACCCCCGATCATCTCGTCCTTGGGCTCCTTGACGATCCCGGCGCGCTGGCCACCACCCTGCTCACCGCGCAGCACATCGACCCGCAGGCCGTCGCTGCCGCCATCACCCTTGAGCCCAGCGACACCGAACCGCCCGCACTGATCCCCTTCAGCGGCCCGGCCCGCAAGGCACTGGAGTTGACCTTCCGCACCGCACTTCGCCTCGGCCACAACTACATCGGCACCGAACACCTGTTGCTGGCGCTGCTGGAAGCCGAAGACGGCACCGGCCCTCTGCACCGCGCCGGAGTCGACCGGGATCGGGCCGAAGCCGATCTGGCGCGAGCACTGGAGGCGATCGCCGCGACTCTGGCCTCCCCCGATTCTGAAACCACGGGCTGACCGGCCGGACCACCAAGGCGTGAACCCGCCCGGGCAAGGCCGCTGCACCCGCGAGGCCGATGTGCCATCATGCCCAGAAGCAAACGAAGAGGACATGATGCATCGCTGGATTCTGGGCCTGGTCACTTCCGTCGTCACCGCGGTGGCCGCGCTCACCCTGCCGGCGTCTGGATACGCCACGCCGACCACCACCCCCGAAGCACCGATCGGGCGTCTCGGCGACACGCTGCGCATCTCCTACCACGACGAGGCATTCGGACCGATCGTCGCCGATGTCACGGTGCATGACGTGGTGCCCAGCGAGATCCCCCCGGGCTGGGGCGCGAACGGCTCGCCGCGCTGGCGTAACCAGGGCGGCCCCTGGCGGGCGAATGTGACCGTCCACCCGATCTCGGTGCCCAACCCCTACATCATGGCCGCCTCGGTCACCTTCGACGGCGTCACGCCCGGCGGCGACGCCTACGTGTCCAAGCACACCGACGACCCGACCACCCTGGACGCGCTGCTGACCAACGCTCCGGCGGGCTCCACCGTCAACGGCGGGGTGTACTGGGATGTCTACCGCGGCTTGGTCACCCACGTGGTGATGCTGTCGCGCAACACCGGCCTGCGGTTGGCCCAGTGGAATCTGTGAGCTAACCCCCGGCTTGATTCGGCGGTCCAGCTTCGCCTCTCCTTCGTCGAGGCTCGCTAACCCCCGGGCTTGATTCGGCGGTCCAGCTTCGCCTCTCCT
>NZ_JRMK01000236.1:0-3781 GCF_000972925.1 Mycobacterium sp. UM_Kg1
GCTTGGACGGCGCCTGGGGCGGAAAGCCGGCAGGCCGCGGCGCCTCGGGCTGACGGGCCCGCAGCAGCATCGGGACGGCGGCCAGTATCACCAGCGCCGACACGCCGATCACGACGTAAAGCAGTCCGTGCGAGCTGTTCGCGGGCTGGTGAAAGCCCCGACCGAGATCCACCAGGGCCACCGTGGCCGCCACGCTCATGCCCAGCAGCGTCAGCCAGATCGCCGCGCAGGCGCCCAGCAGGACGCGGTCTGTGACTTCCGGGGAGCGTCCCGGTCCAAGGAATCGATCTGTCATGGTTCCGCCGCTCATCCGCAGCTCGTCGCCGGTGCATCGTTGCTGTTGGAGAACAACACCCTACCGTCACTGCTGGTGATCGAGCAGTTCAGCTTGCTCAGCCGCAGCATGCTGGTGGCCTCCACGGCCCCGATCTCCGACTGGGAAATGGGAGTCAGCGTCAGCGACCACGGAATGTAGGCGTTGCGCTGGGTGCGACGCTGCCCGGAGGCATCGACGTAGGTGATGGTGATCTGGTCGAACGGGGCCTTGGTGCCCGTCACCGAATACGTCACCTGCAGCGGCTTGGGCGGCGTGGTCGTGGTGGTCTCCTGCGTCGTGGCCGGTGGCTCCGACGTCGGCTCCTCGCTCGGCGCCGGAGGCGGCGGGGGCGGCGGCGGCTCCTCGCTGCTCGGCGGGGGCGGCGGCGGCTCCTCGCTGCTCGGCGGGGGCGGCGGCGGCACGGTGCTGCTGGGAGTGGTTCGGGTGATCTCGTCCTGTACCGGCGGCACCGGGGCGGTGCTCGTCGTCGTGGCCGGCGTCGCCAGATCCTGGGTCTCGGTGCGGGCGAACAGCAGGGCCACCGACACGACCAGCGAGATCGCGGCGATGATCACGGTGACACCGACCACCCATGGCCAACGCGGGGTCTTGGCGTCCGGATCCGGTTCGTCGGGGACGTCGTAGGTGTCGTAATCGTAGAGCCGCGGGTCCACCGGTACGTAGGGACCGCTCAGGAACTGCTCGGATTCGGGAGCCGAGTAGGCCTGCGAGTAGGCCGTGCTGTCCGGTGCCGGTGCCGTGGGTGTCGCCGCGAGGTCGTCAAGGGGCTGGATGTCTCCGCCGGGGCCCGCCTCGGGTGCGCCGGCCGAGGCCGGCTGACCGCTGCCGGAGCCCTCTTCTCCAGAGCCCGCCGCTGGGGGATTCGGCCCGCTCATTCCCGCCTATCCTCTTCACACCGCCGCGGCCACGGCGCCATGCCGTGGCCGGTCGCGGTCTACATCAACCACCGTTGGTCATTGTGCATCGGCAACCCTACCCAAACGGGTCGACACGGCGGCCGAGACGCAGGTGTGTGGTCAGTGCTTTTCGGGACCGATGTAGTACTCGAAGACCAGCCCGGCCACGCTCGAGAGCACGAACACCACGCCGGCGGCGATCAGCCACGGCAGCCACAGGGCGATTCCGACGGCGACCACCGACCCGGACAGTGCGACCAGAATCGGCCACCAGCTGTGCGGGCTGAAGAAGCCCAGTTCGCCGGCGCCGTCACTGATCTCGGCCGCTTCGTAGTCCTCGGGACGGGTGTCGAGTCGACGCGCCACGAACCGGAAGAAGGTGGCCACGATCATGGCCATCATGCCGGTCAGGAACAACGCGGTGGTACCGGCCCACTCCACGCCACCGGTGGCGAACTTCGCGGTCAGCACCGCATAGATCACCCCGACCACCAGGAAGAAGGTGGCGACGAACTCGAACAGCCTGGATTCGATGCGCATGAGGTTGTCCCTACTTGTTGCTGGCTTGGGGGGCTAGCAGGCCACGACGGCTGTCGAACGGGAAGGTCGATGTCGCCAGGGGGTCCTGGTTGATCGCCTCCAGCGCCTCGGCGTTGGTCTTCCCGGCGATGCGCTGATCCAGATAGGCCTTGAAGTCGTTGGGCGAGACCACCCGGACCTCGAAGTTCATCATCGCGTGGTAGGTGCCGCACATCTCGGCACAGTGGCCGACGAACGCGCCTTCCTTGGTGATCTCGGAGACCTGGAAGGTGTTCACCTGGTTGTTGCGCTCGGGCCAGGCGATGACGTCACGCTTGAACAGGAACTCCGGCACCCAGAACGAGTGGATGACGTCGGCCGAGTTCAGCACGAACTCGATGCGTTTGCCGCTCGGCAGCACCAGAACCGGGACCTCGTTGGTGGTGCCCACCGTCTCGACCTTGTCGAAGTTCAGGTAGGTCCGGTCCTCGACGTTGAGACCGCGCACCGGTCCCACCAGTTCCTCGCCGTGGTGGTCGACGCCCTCGGGCTTGGACGTCATGGCTTCCTTGCGGGCCGGGTCGGCGCCGTCGTAGGTGAGCGTGTGGTCGTGGAAATCCACCTTCTGGTAACCGAACTTCCAGTTCCACTGGAAGGCGGTGACGTCGACGACCACCTCGGGGTCCGGCTCGTGATGCAGCATCTCCTCCTGCACCACCACGGTGAAGTAGAAGATCACCGCAACGGCCAGGAACGGCAGGACGGTCAGCCCCAGCTCCAGCGGCATGTTGTAGCCGAACTGGCGCGGCAACTCGGTGTCGGTCGCCTTCTTGCGGTGGAAGATCATCGACCAGAAGATCATTCCCCACACGAGCCCACCGATCACCACCGAAGCGATGACCATGCCGATCCACAGCTTGTAGTTGGCTTCGGCCTGGGGGGTGATGCCCTTCGGCCAGCCGAAGCCGACGATGTCGGTCCAGTCGACGCTGCATCCGCTGAGCGTTACCGCCAGCAGTCCGAGCACGCCGGCCGCAGCCAGCGGTCGACGCAGACGGCGATGCGCAACGCCCTGCCCGCGACGTGTCACCTTGGTGCCTCCTCGAGTCACAGAACGGGCCGACTGACTCGGCGGAGCAGTCGAATACTACGCAGCGTAGACCACCCGGATCGCCGAGTCTCGACGTACCTGCCGGTTGGCCGCTCCGGTGTGTTGACCGGCGCCGCCGCCTCCCCCGGATCTGCGGCGGCCCCGCGCAGGCCTACGCAGCCGGCGGCCGATTCCGGTGCGGCATACTGGGACCCCATGTGTGGTCTGCTGGCCTTCGTGTGTGCCCCGGCTGGCACCGACACCGCGCGTCCGCGGTCGGCCGCGGAGATAGAGACAGTCGCCGGCGCGGTGGCGCGTGCGACCCACCTGATGCGCCACCGCGGACCCGACGAGCCGGGCGGCATCTGGGCCGGCGATCGCGTGGTGTTCGGCTTCAACCGGCTGTCGTTCATCGACATCGCCCATTCCCACCAGCCCATGCGGTGGGGCCCGCCGGAGGCACCCGAGCGCTACGAGCTGGTGTTCAACGGCGAGATCTACAACTACCTGGAGCTGCGCGACGAGCTGGCCGCCGAGCACGGCGCGGTGTTCGCGACCGACGGCGACGGCGAGGCGATCGTCGCGGGGTACCACTACTGGGGCACGGGTGTGCTGACCCGCCTGCGCGGCATGTTCGCCTTCGCGGTGTGGGACACCGTGGCCGGCGAGCTGTTCTGCGCCCGCGACCCGTTCGGGATCAAACCGCTGTTCATGGCGTCCGGGCCGGGCGGCACGGTGGTCGGCAGCGAGAAGAAGTGCCTGCTGGACCTGGCCGAGGTGGTCGGATTCGACGCTGGCGCTTCAGGCATCGACACCCGCGCCGTCCAGCACTACACGGTGCTGCAGTACGTGCCCGAGCCCGAGACGCTGCATCGCGGGATCCGGCGGCTGGAGTCGGGCTGCTACGCCCGTATTCGGCCCGGCGACGCGCCGCAGACC
>NZ_JRMK01000237.1:0-3780 GCF_000972925.1 Mycobacterium sp. UM_Kg1
ACTGGTCAACCAGGCCGTCGCCGCCGCTGCGGCCGACCATGACACCTTTATCGAGATCAGCCCGCACCCCCTGCTGACCCACACCATCGACGAGATCCTGGACACGGTGCCGCACGCCAGCATCGCCACGTTGGTGCGCGACGGCGACGACACCGTCGTCTTCCATCAGCACCTCAACAGCGCACACCCGGTCAGCCCGCGGAACCTGCCGCACCCGGCCGGGCCCTATCCGGTGCTGCCGGCCACGCCGTGGCGGCACACCCGGCACTGGCTGGACCTCGAAAAGGCCGTCACTGCAGCCGAATCCGCGCCAGCGCCCGGTGTGCTGCTCGGCACTCACATCGCGATCGGCAGCACGCCGGCGGTGCACCTGTGGCAAGCCCGGCTGTCGCCGGAGAACAAGCCCTACCCCGGCAGCCATCGCAACAACGGGGTCGAGCTGGTGCCGGCATCGGTACTGCTGCAGACGATTTCGGATGCCGCTTTGCGCGTCAGCGGGCAATCGGCGGTCAGCGACATTCGCTTCGAACACCCGATCGTGCTCGACCGGCCACGGACCGTCCAGGTGGTCGCCGACGCCGAAACCGTGACGGTGTCGTCGAGAGCGGTGAGCGACGACCCACAGGCACGCTGGGTCAGGCACCTCAGTGCACGGATCACCGCAGGCGACGAATCAGACCGGCCCACGGCCGATTCCGCCCTCAGCAATGGCCACAGCGGAACGGAATTCGACGACGCCGCGGTGAGTGAGTTCTGGCTCACCTGGGGCAGCGAAGGCCGGCCGTTCCCGTGGACGGTGACCTCCGGTCGATCCACCTCCGGGCAACTGCGCGCCGACCTCACGGCCGAGCAGACCCCCACGGTCGCGATGCTCGACGCCGCACTGCACGTCGCCCGCATGGTCGACGACGCCGATCCCGAACTGATGGTGCCCGCCACGGTCGACGCCATCCGTTTCCGCGCAGCGCCCGCCGACGGCCGGGCCGGAGTCACCGTGCAGCGCCGTGACAGCGGCACCGGTCAGCTCGTCGTCGACATCGCCGTCACCACCGGCGACGGCACCGCATGCATCGACGTGCGCGGGCTGCGCTACACCGCGCTCAGTGCGGCGCGGCCGGCCGACGACCCGAGTTCGATCGCCCACGCCATCGACTGGCAGCCCTGGGATGGCGCACCGGAGAACCCGGCTGAACCGGGCACCCTGGCGGTGATCGGCGAGGGCGCCGCCGCCACCGGCCTACGTGACGCACTGACCGCGGCCGGGCACCAGGAAGCCGGGCTCGCCGAGGCCCAGGCCGTCGTCTACGTCGCGGACCCGGGCCCTGCCGGCGAATCCGACCTGGACTGCGCGTCGCGGCTGGCCGGCGAGGTGGCCGAACTGGTGGCGGCCCTGGCGCAGCGCGACACCCGCCCGCCCGCTCTATGGATCGTCACCCGCGGCGTCTACGAGGCGGCCTCCGACGCCGCCGTGCGGCAAAGCTGCCTGTGGGGCATGGCCGGGGTGATCCGGGCGGAGCAACCGCAACTGTGCGGCGGACTGGTGGACCTGGCCGCCGCAGAAATCTCCGCCGGCGACGCGGCGGTGCTGTCGGGCATTCTGCGCACGCCGGCCAAATCCATCCTGGTGCTGCGCGACGGCCAGATCCGCACTACGGCGTTCACCCCGATCTCCGGCCCGGTGCAGCGCGAACCCACGGTGTGCCAGCCCGACGGCACCTATCTGATCACCGGCGGAATGGGTGCACTCGGCCTGTTGATGGCCGGGTGGTTGGCCGACCGCGGCGCCCGGCGCCTGCTGTTGGCCGGTCGCAGCGCCCTGCCCGCCCGCCGCGACTGGGACTCCGAAGAGCTCGAGGCCGGCGTCCGCCACAAGGTCGCCGCCATCCGGGCATTGGAGCGGCGCGGCGTCACCGTGGAGGTGGCCGCACTCGACGTCGGCTCCCGGTCTGCGGTTGCCGACCTGCTGGACCGCCGCGACCAGGCCGGCGCCCCGCCGATCCGCGGCATCATCCATGCCGCCGGAATCACCGAGGGCCAGTTGCTCACCGAGGTCGACGCCGACCGGCTGCGCGACACCATGTGGCCCAAGGTCGCCGGTGCCCAGGTGCTGCACGAGCTCTTCCCGCCCAAGAGCCTGGACTTCTTCTTTATGACCGCGGCCGCGGGCGCCGTCTTCGGGGTGCCCGGCCAGGGCGCCTACGCCAGTGCCAACGCCTATCTGGACGGGCTCGCCCGTGCCCGCCACCAGCGCGGCTGCCACAGCGTCAGCCTGGACTGGGTGGCCTGGAAGGGCTTGGGCTTCGGTGCCGAGGCCCATGTGGTGCTGCACGAACTCGAGCGGATGGGCTCGCGGCCCATCACTCCCGCGGAGGCGTTCGCCGCCTGGGATCACGCGGAGCACTACGACCTGGCCCAGGTCGTGATGGTGCCGCTGCCCTCAGCGGGACAGTCGGACGCGTCCGATCCTGCCGGCGGACCGGTGCGTGACTGGGCCCAGCTGCCCGCCGACGAAGTCGTCAGCGAGCTGGAGGTCGAGCTGCGTGCCATCCTGGCGCGGGAACTTCGCATGTCGGAGGCTGAACTGCAGCTCGACCGGCCGTTCGCCGAACTCGGTCTGAACTCCGTGATGGCCATGGCGGTGCGGCGCGACATCGAAGCGCTGGTGGGGCTGGAGCTGTCGGCGACCATGCTGTGGAACCACCCGACGACCGCGGCGCTGGCAGCGCACCTGGCCGGCAAGCTGGTTCCGCAGGAGGATTCCGGCGGTGGCGTGGCCCGCGCCGACGACGACCTGCCAGACTCTGCCGACAGTGTGTTGGATGCGCTGTTCGACAGCGTGGAATCGGCTCCGGCCGGATGGGACGGGATCTAGTGGGAATCGAGTTCTCCGCATGACCGCAGCGTTTGACGAAGAGGGCCTGCGCCACTGGCTGGCCGACTACCTGGTCACCAACATCGGCTGCAGCCTCGAGGACATCGATTTCGACGCGTCGCTCAACGACCTGGGCGTCGGTTCCCGTGATGCGGTGGTGCTCTGCGGCGAACTGTCCGAACTTCTGGGCCGCAAAGTGTCGCCGGTGGAACTGTGGCAGCACCCGTCGGTGACGGAACTGGCCAGGTTCCTGCTGGAGCCCGACGCCGCAGACGAAGAGTGGACCCCCGAACCCGGCCGCGTCGGCACCGACGAGCCCATTGCCGTGATCGGCCTGGGCTGCCGGTTCCCCGGTGACATCAACTCACCGGACGCCTTCTGGCAGTTCCTCATCGACGGCGGCAATGCGGTGACCGAGGTGCCCGCCGATCGCTGGGAGCCCTTCGACGACGGATCGCCGGAGACCGGCAACGCGATCGCCCGCACCACCCGCTGGGGATCGTTCCTGCGCGATATTGCCGCGTTCGACGCCGACTTCTTCGAGATCTCCAGCCGCGAAGCGGTCAAGATGGACCCGCAGCAGCGACTTCTGCTCGAAGTCGCCTGGGAAGCCCTGGAGCACGCCGGCATTCCGGCGACCTCGTTGCGCCGAAGCCAGACCGGCGTGTACGTCGGCGCCAGCATCACCGAGTACGGCTGCCACGCGTCGGCCGACCTGACCGGCGTGGACGCCTGGAGCAACCCCGGCGGGGCGCTGAGCATCATCGCCAACCGGCTGTCCTACTTCCTGGATCTGCGTGGACCGTCGGTGACGGTGGACACCGCGTGCTCGTCCTCGCTGGTCGCACTGCACCTGGCGTGCCGGAGTCTGCGTAGCGGGGAGAGCGAGACCGCGATCGCCGGCGGGG
>NZ_JRMK01000238.1:0-3776 GCF_000972925.1 Mycobacterium sp. UM_Kg1
ATGTGTATAAGAGACAGCATCAGCGCCCGGACGGAGACGGCCGAGCAGCTGGAGCAGTTGGATGTGCCGCGCCTGCACCTGCCGACGATCCCCGACGGGATCGACCTCGGCAGTCTCTACGAGCTGTCCGAGATTCTCGGCCAACAGGGGGTTCGATGACACCCGACACGACCGGCAAACCGCTGGCTCTGGACTTGGCGGCGATCCTGGCCGACACCGCCAACCGCGTGGTGGTGTGCTGCGGCGCCGGGGGCGTCGGCAAGACCACCACGGCGGCGTCGATGGCGCTGCGGGCCGCTGAGTACGGCCGCACCGTGGTGGTGCTGACCATCGACCCGGCCCGGCGGCTGGCACAGGCGCTGGGCATCGACGACTTGGGCAACCACCCGCAGCGGGTGCCGCTGTCCCCCGAGGTGCCCGGCCAGCTGTACGCGATGATGCTCGACATGCGCCGCACCTTCGATGAGATGGTGACGCAGTACTCCGGCCCGGAGCGGGCCGAGGCGATCCTGGACAACCAGTTCTACCAAACCGTGGCCACCTCGCTGTCCGGCACGCAGGAATACATGGCGATGGAGAAACTGGGCCAGCTGCTGAGCGAGGACCGCTGGGACCTGGTGGTCGTCGACACGCCTCCGTCGCGCAACGCCCTGGACTTCCTGGACGCGCCCAAGCGGCTGGGCAGCTTTATGGACAGCCGGCTGTGGAAGTTGCTGCTGGGCCCCGGCCGCGGCATCGGCAAACTGGTCGCGGGCGCGGTGGGCCTGGCGATGAAAGCCCTCTCGACCGTGCTGGGCTCTCAAATGCTTTCCGACGCAGCGAATTTCGTGCAGTCACTGGACTCCACTTTCGGTGGCTTCAGAGAGAAGGCCGAGCGCACCTACGATCTGCTCAAACGCCACGGCACTCAGTTCGTGGTGGTGTCGGCCGCCGAGCCCGACGCCTTGCGGGAGGCATCGTTCTTCGTCGACCGGCTCTCGAGCGAGCGGATGCCGCTGGCGGGTCTGATCCTCAACCGGACGCACCCGATGTTGTGCAACCTGCCGATGGAGCGCGCGATCGACGCCATCGAGACGCTGCAGGAGCCCGAGGTCAGCGCGTCGCTGCCTGAGGGAGCCAAGGCGCTCACGGCCGCTGCGCTGCAGATCCATGCCGAGCGCGGCGCGACGGCCAAGCGCGAGATCCGGTTGCTGTCCCGTTTCACCCGGGCCAACCCACGGGTTCCTATCGTCGGGGTGCCGTCCCTGCCGTTCGACGTCTCCGACTTGGAGGCGCTGGGCGCGATCGCCGATCAGCTCACGAACAAAAAGTAGAAGTACGGGCGAAGAGCTCTCAGCCGCGCGTCAGCCGGCGTCGCGCTGCTTGCGCTGGGCGGCGAAGTACTCGCCCCAGGAGGTCACTTCGGGGTGTTGCTTGAGCAGCGCCCGGCGCTGCCGTTCGGTCATGCCGCCCCAGACCCCGAACTCGACTCGGTTGTCCAGCGCATCGGCCAGGCATTCGAGCACGACCGGGCAGTGCCGACAGATCACCGCGGCTTTGCGTTGTGCCGCACCGCGCACGAACAGTTCATCGGGGTCGGCGCCGCGACACACAGCCTTGGAGACCCAGGCGATCCTGCCCTCGTCCTGCACGCCGCGCAGCACGGTTCGGGGAGTTTGGGATGCTGAAGCCGCTGGCATGCTGGTGTTGCGAACCGCTGTCCCTGCAACAGACACTGACGATCCTCCGTCCCGGCCGCCCCGGCAGCCACCTATCCACCCTCGGCGCCGGACCCGCCATTGCGACCTACGCCACATCCTGTCATCAGTGTTACCTGAATCGCACTTGATATCCAAGTTAGGTGGTCAGGTGGCCTTTGCGCAACAGGTTGACCGGCACTTTTTTGGGACGAACGTGCAGTCCGATCATGATTTGGGTCCCAATCAGGCCGTTTGCTGCACGGCGACGTCAATTACCCGGGCGGCCGGGACGGGCCGCGTTCGGGGTCTTCGGTGAGCACCCCCTGCCGTCGGGGTCGGGTTGATGGCGGTGGCCCGCTTCTCCCGGCTTCGCCGCGCTTGCGACCACCGCTAGTGTGTTAGCCATGTCGGAGCGTCCCCCGACCGGTCCTACGGTGCTCAAACTGGCCGGGTGTTGTCTGCTCGCCGCCGTCCTGCTCGCGGCGCTGCTGTTTCCCGTTGCCGGCGGGATCGGCCTGATGTCCAACCGCGCCTCGGATGTGGTGGCCAACGGGTCGGCCCAACTGGTCAGCGGCGATGTCCCAGCGGTGTCGACCATGGTGGACGCCAAGGGCAACACGATCGCCTGGTTGTACTCGCAGCGCCGGTTCGAGGTGCCCAGCGACAAGATCGCCGACACCATGAAGCTGGCGATCGTGTCCATCGAGGACAAGCGGTTCGCCGAGCACAGCGGGGTGGACTGGAAGGGCACGCTGACCGGGTTGGCCGGCTACGCGTCCGGGGACATCGACACCCGCGGCGGCTCCACCCTCGAGCAGCAGTACATCAAGAACTACCAACTGCTGGTGCTGGCCCAGACCGATGCCGAAAAGCGCGCCGCCATCGAGACCACCCCCGCGCGCAAGCTCCGGGAGATCCGGATGGCGCTCACCTTGGACCGGACCTTCACCAAACCGCAGATCCTGACCCGGTATCTGAACCTGGTCTCGTTCGGCAACAACTCCTTCGGCGTCCAAGACGCCGCCCAGACCTACTTCGGTGTCGATGCCGCCGACCTGAACTGGCAGCAGGCCGCGCTGCTGGCCGGCATGGTGCAGTCCACCAGCACCCTCAACCCCTACACCAATCCCGAGGGCGCGCTGGCGCGACGGAATCTGGTGCTTGACACCATGATCGAGAACCTGCCCGCCGAGGCGGACGCGCTGCGGGCGGCCAAGCAGGAACCGCTGGGCATCCTGCCGCAGCCCAACGAGCTGCCGCGGGGCTGCATCGCGGCCGGAGACCGGGCCTTCTTCTGCGACTACGTGCAGGAGTACCTGTCCAGGGCCGGAATCAGCAAGGAACAGGTGGCCCGCGGCGGCTACGTCATCCGCACCACGCTGGACCCCGACGTGCAGGCCCCGGTCAAAGAGGCCATCGACAGCTTCGCCAACCCCAACGTCCAGGGCGTCGCCAGCGTGATGAGCGTGATCAAACCGGGCACCGACGCCCACCCGGTGCTGGCGATGGCCAGCAACCGCACCTACGGGCTCAACGCCGACGTGGGCGAAACCATGCGGCCGCAGCCGTTCTCCCTGGTCGGCGACGGCGCCGGTTCGATCTTCAAGACGTTCACCGTGGCGGCGGCC
Source organism: Mycobacterium sp. UM_Kg1 (assembly GCF_000972925.1). Lineage (NCBI taxonomy): Bacteria > Bacillati > Actinomycetota > Actinomycetes > Mycobacteriales > Mycobacteriaceae > Mycobacterium > Mycobacterium sp. UM_Kg1. Next base: position 3,308 of record NZ_JRMK01000238.1, read on the forward strand.
CTGGAGATGGGCATGGGTATCAACGCCGATCTCGAAGTCCCCGGCAGGTTCCAGACCAAGGGCATGGGCAGCGGCGGCGCCAAGGGCTGTCCCAAGGAGACCTGGTGCGTGGTCAACGTCGCCCCCTACCGGTCCCCGATGAATGTCTCGACCGCGCTGGCGACCTCGCCCAACACCGCGTTCGCCAAACTCATCTCCCAGGTGGGGGTGGGCCGCACCGTGGACATGGCGATCAAACTGGGCCTGCGTTCCTACGCCGATCCGGGCACCGCCCGCGACTACGACCCGGACAGCAACGAGAGCCTGGCCGATTTCGTCAAACGCCAGAACCTGGGCTCGTTCACGCTGGGCCCGATCGAGGTCAACGCGCTGGAGCTGTCCAACGTCGCCGCCACGTTGGCCTCCGGTGGGGTCTGGTGCCCACCGAACCCGATCGACAAGGTCTTCGACCTGTCTCTTATACACATCT
>NZ_JRMK01000239.1:0-3727 GCF_000972925.1 Mycobacterium sp. UM_Kg1
GATGTGTATAAGAGACAGCGGTAAGGCACGCGCTGATGCCGCCGTCGAACAGTCCGGTTCCGGCGGCGTCCACACCGATGGTGGCGTCCTGCTGGGCTCCCAGGCGGCTCCACAGCAGCTCCGACATCAGTTCGGGCATCCGCCGCCCGGCGACCGCCTCACACACCCACCCGAGCACATCGGTTTCGCACGAACGGTATTCGAACGGCCCGCCATGCGGTGACTTCTGCCGCAGCGTCAGCAGGAAGTCCCGCAGGGTGTCCGGACCGCCCGCCCGGCTGCGGGGCGCCCACCCGACGGACTCGTCGAGCAGATGGATCTCTGCGGTCGGGTGAAGGTAGTTGTCGGAGAAGGCGATTCCCGAACGCATGTCCAGCAGGTGGCGCACCGTCGCGCCGGCGTACCCGGAGGCGGCCAAGGCGGGGACATAGCTGGTGATCGCCGCGTCGAGGTCGATCGCCTCGTGTAACGCGCCGACGACAGCGGCCACCAGCGACTTGCTCACCGAGAACAGCAGGTGCCGGGTGTGCGTCCCGAGGGTGCCCAGGTAGGCCTCGGTCACCAGCGTGCCGCGGTGCCCCACCGCCCACCCGTCGGTGGCGGTGGCGGCCATGATCGCGCCGACGGTGGTGCGCGTACCGTCGGTGGCGGTCACCGCGATCGCCGAAAGCTCAGTGTCGGCGCCGGGGAATGCCGCGACGTGACCCGTACCGCGTGAAATGAGCGCGGTCGCAACGAAATCCTCGACATGCTGAAACGACCACCGCGAATAGGGCACCGACAGCCAGTTGTCCAGGGAGATCCCGGCCGGGATGCGGCCCGCGGCTTCGGCGCTCACGCCCGCGCGACGAGCCGGGAGACGATGGGGGTGGCCGGGGTCAGGGGAGTCGAGCTGAACTGCGCCTTGATCCCGTTGATCCAGCGTCGGCAACGTTCGGTGAGCTGGTAGTCCGCGGTCTGTAGGTGACCGCGGGTGACGAGCACGCCGAGTTGAGCGCCCTGGCAGCGAAGGTCGCCGGGCGCCGCGACACGCATGTAGAAGGCCTCGGATTCGTCGAGCAGTGTGGCCCAGTCATTGCCCTGGCGGGCGAAGCTGACGTGCCCCTCCTCATCGAGGCGCCACACCCCGGTGCGTGGGGTCGCGGTGAACAGTTCGACGTCGGGTGCGGTCTCGGTGATGATCATCTGCCCCCAGACCTCGTCGTCGCCGAAGCCGCGCTCCCAGCGCGCGTTGAGCTCATCGATGTCGACCTCGTAGTCCACGTCCATGTACTCGAGCAGGTGGAACAAAAAGAGCGGGATGTCGGCGTAGGCCTCGGTGGTCATATTCGTCATCGGGCTCGCGCCGGACAGCCGAGGATTGACTTCGCCGAGGTAGAGCTCGTCGGCGTCCAGATCGTGCAGCAGGTCCACCTCGAAGGATCCCCGGTAGCCTTCGCGGCTCAAGACGTCGCCCAGTTTGTGCACCATTTCGCGGGCGGTGTGTTTCTGGGCGGCGGGCAGCGCCTCGCGCCAGATGTCATTGCCGCACCAGCTGCCCCGATTCGGTGTCAGCTCCGGATAGCCGACCAGGCTCGTCATCGCCGGGCCGATCACGGTGCCGTGGCGGGTCACGGCACCCTCGATGCATATTTCGACGTTGCGGATGCGCTTCATCACTTTGACTTCCTGCTCGTGCAGGTCGCCGGCGCAGCTGTCCCAGTCGCGGCGGCCGCGCACAAAGAATGTGGCGCTGCCCGCGTTGCCGTAGGCCGCCTCGACCACGAGGTCCTCGCCCAAGTCCGCGCTTTGCGCCAGCGCCGCCACGTCGTCATAGGAGCTGACCCTGCCGATCGCATGGGGCACACTGGGCACGCCCGCTTCGTCGGCCAGACGCGTCATGATGATCTTGGAGCCCAGGCGATGGCGCAGTTCTGCCGGCGGATGCATGACGCCGATTCCGGCCTGGCGCGTCAACGCCTGAGTCTCCTCGTCGAGCATCACGAAGCAGGCCCGGCCGCCGGGGCCCCTGCGGGCGATGAAGTCCAGTGTCTCGGGATCGCGCAGCAGGTGATTACACACATCGCCCATGGAGTCGAAGTCGACGCGATCGCGGCGCCGGGGCACGAACACGCGCGAATGGGCAGCTTCGAACGAGTCGAAGTATGTCAGGTAGAAGAAGTTGCGCACCCAGCGATCGATGCCCAGCAGGTTGAACGGGGTCGGGGAGATGAAGTACAGCGGTGTGGTGTTGGTGTGGAAAAACGCGCGCAGGTCGGAGATGCCGGTCAGGCGCCGCCGCGGTCCGGGCTCAGGGCGCACGGCCACGATCAGGCAATCAGCGCAGCGGTGACATCACGTGCTTGCATAGTGAAAGTGTGCGCCTGATGCGGCGCGGATGTCGCAGTATGCCCGCACCGTCCGCGGGGCCCTGGGCGGCGGCCGCGCTTGGCTGTCAGCCGCGCGGCTTGCGGTTCTTGCGCCGGATCCCGACGCCGCCCCACAGGGAGAATCCGCGTACCTTGACTCGCGGGGCGCCGGGGCTGCCGGTGCCTTCGACGCTCTGGTCGAAACCGCCCATCACCCCGTACCCGTGAATGTCGACGTTGACCTCGGGCGGCAGCAGGATGGTCTGCCCGCCCATGATGGAGTAGGCGTTGATCTCGACTTCCGGCGAGGTGAAATCGGCGTAGCGCAAGTCGATGACCCCGCCGCCCCACAGTGAGAAGGTGGTCAGCCGCTTGGGCACGTTCCACCGGCCCCGCCGCTCGAAGGAACTCAAGATCCCCAGCAGCAGCGTGGAGGGCGCGGGTTTGCAGTCACCGCCGCGGTGCGGGCACACCGAGGAACCCGGCAGGTCGGCCCGCAGGCCGTCGAGCTCGTCGTAGGTCTGCGCCGCGTACGCCTTGGCGAGCCGGGCCTCGTATTCGCTCATCGGCAGTTGGCCCTGCGCGACGGCCTCGCCGAGCACCTGCGCCAGCTGGATCCGGTCGGTGTCAGCGGCGCGCGACGGGGTGCCGTCGGTGTCGTCGCCGCGCCGGGTTGAATTTTTCATCGCCTGTAAAGCCTACGACGAACCGCATCGGCCGCAAGCGGGGTCGGTCAAACCTGTTAGCCGACCCAGCGGGGCGGGCGCTTCTGCAGAAACGCCAGCATCCCCTCCTGCGCCTCGTCGGAGACGAACATCCGGGCCGAGGCCACGCTCAGCGGCTCCGCATCCCGGTCGAAACCGGCCAGCACCGCTGCGGTGGTCAGCGCCTTGGACGCCGCCAGCCCCTGCGGGGACCCGAGCCGCAGGTTGGCGACCAGGTCCGCCACGGCGGCATCCACCCCGCCGGGGTCGTCCACGGCCACCGTGATCAGCCCGATCGCCGCGGCTTCGGCGGCGCCGAACTTCTCCCCGGTCAGGTAGTAGCGGGCCGCCGCCCGGGGCGCCAGCTTGGGCAGCAGGGTCAGCGAGATGATCGACGGCGCCACCCCGATCCGGGCCTCAGTCAGGGCGAAGGTGCTGGCCGGGCCGGCGACGGCGAGGTCGCAGGCACCGACGAGGCCCATGCCGCCGGCCCGCACGTGCCCGTTCACCGCCGCGATCACCGGCCGCGGAGACTCGACGATCGCGCGCAGCAGCGCCGCCAGTTCACGGGCCCGGTCGGCAGCCAGATCGCTCGGTTCACGCGGCGGTCCCAGCTTCGCCTCTCCTCCGTCGAGCCTCGCTGAACCGCCGGGTTCACGCGGTTCACCACCGGCG
>NZ_JRMK01000240.1:0-3689 GCF_000972925.1 Mycobacterium sp. UM_Kg1
ATGTGTATAAGAGACAGCGGCTGGCGTGTTGTTCACCATCCGCCCGGACCGCTGGTTGAGCGCTGACTTCTCCGGCGATCTGTAGCCGCCCCTCACACCGGGGGGTCGGTCGGCCGGCTCACCACCGCCGCCGCGTAACGCTGAACCAGTTCCTGCTTGCGCAGTTTGCCTGCCTCGGTGCGCGGCAGCACGTCCTCGAAGGCAATCGACCGCGGGCATTTGTAGGCGGCCAGCCGGTCGCGCAACCAGGCGATCAGCTCCTGGGCGAAGTCCTCGCCGGCGTCGGTCGGGTGCACGCACTGCACCACCGCTGTGACCGACTGCCCCATGGCCGGATCCGGGATGCCGAAGACCGCGGCGTCGAGTACCCGGGGGTGGCTGATCAGCAGGTTCTCGGCTTCCTGCGGGTAGATGTTGACCCCGCCGGAGATGATCACATGGTGCCGGCGGTCGGTCAGGTACAGATAGCCGTCTTCGTCGAGGTAGCCGATGTCGCCGACGGTGACCCAGCCCCGGTCGTTGCGGGTCGCGGCGGTCTTGGCCGCGTCGTTGAGGTAGGAGAAGGGCAGGCCCCCTTCGAAGTAGATCTCCCCGGGCTCGCCGGCGGGCAGTTCGGCACCGTCCTCGCCGAGGATGTGCACCGCACCGCCCATCGGCCGGCCCACCGAGCCCGGATGCGCCAGCCAGTCCTGCGCCCGGATGTAGGAGGCTCCGGCGCCTTCGGAGGATCCGTAGAACTCATCGATGATCGGCCCCCACCACTGCAGCATCTGCCGCTTGATCTCCGGCGGGCAGGGCGCCGCGGCATGCACCACCCGGCGCAGGCTGGACACGTCGTAGCCGGCGCGTACCGCCTCGGGCAGCTTGAGCATCCGGACGAACATGGTCGGCACGAACTGTGCGTGGGTGACGCGGTAGCGCTCGATCGCCTCGAGTGCACCGCAGGGGTCGAACTTCTCCAGCATCACCACCGTCGCGCCGAGGGCCTGCGCGGACATCGACCAGAACGACGGCGCGGTGTGATACAGCGGCGCGGGGCTCAGATACACCGAGTCCGAGTCGATGCCGGCGGCGGTGAGCAGCGGCGCCAGCAGCAGCCCGGCGTCCTGCGGTGACCGGTGCGACAGCTCGCGGCGGATTCCCTTGGGCAGCCCGGTGGTGCCCGAGGAGTACTGCAGCAGATCGCCCTCGCGTTCGTCGGCGATCGGCCCGTCCGGCCGGTGTGCCACGCAGTCCGGGTACTGCTGCCAGCCGTCGAGCTGCCCGCCGGCCAGGATCCGCAGCTCCGGCAACCCGCCGGCGAGATGCGAACCCAGCGCAGCGCAGACGTCCCGGGTGGCAGCCGACCCCACTATGGCTGTGGCGCCGCTGTTCTCGAGGATGTAGGCGGCTTCGGCAGCGGTGAGGTGCGTGCTGATGGTCGCGTAGTACAGCCCGCAGCGACGGGCGGCCCACATCACCGCGTGCATGTGTTCGTTGTTCTCCATCAGTACGGCGACCGTGTCGCCCTCACGCAGTCCCGCCGCCCGGAAATGGTGCGCCAGCCGGTTGGCTCGCGCCTCGAGTTCGGCGAACGTGAGCTGGATGCCGCTCGGATGCAGGATCAACGCGGTTCGCCCGGAATCCGCCCACTGCCGAATCTGCATGATCAGTCCGAGGCCGGCAGCGGCTTGGCCGCCCGCAGTACCAGCGCGCGCCCGGCGAACCGCAGCGGCCCGGCGCCGGCCTTGACGCACAGCACTTCCAGCCCGGATTCCTCATCGGCGTACCGCTTGCCGACCAGGATCGGCTCCTGCCCGTCCTGACCCTCGGGCGCGGAGAGCTCACCGTCGGTGGACGGCGGCCGGACGACCATGACCTCGCAGGTGGACCCGGGCAACGTCAGCCGGGTTCCGGACTTGAGTGTCATGCGCACCTCCTAATAGGATACTGATCTATTCGATAGTATCCGGCCCGGCAACCCGAGGAGGCCACGGTGCACGGGAGCACGTCGTGACGACTGGCCAGCAGCTGGCTATCTCCTTCGTCGCCGGGAGAAGCCTGCGCGCCCGTGCGGTAAGCAACGCCGCCACGGTACTGGTGAAGCCGGCGGTCTACGTCGGCGGTCATCTCCTGGATCTCCCGTGGCCGTTCGCCGTTGCCGAACTGGCCGCCAAATGCCTGCCCAAACTGTCCGGGGTCACCGTCGAGCCGGTGCGTGTCGGCGAGATGTACGCCGAGATGATCCGGCCGGCCGCCGGCCCCCGGTCGCCACATGTCCTGCTGTACCTGCATGGCGGGGCCTTCTACGTCGGGGGGCCCAACACCCATCGCCGGGCGGTGTCGCACCTGGTCCGCGAAACCGGTCAGACCGCACTGGTGGTGGATTACCGTCAGAGCCCCCGCCACCCGGTCAGCAGTTCGGTACGCGACTGCGCGGCAGCCTTCGAGTGGCTGATCGCCCAGGGCTACCGGGCCCGCGACATCAGCATCGTCGGCGACTCGGCGGGGGGCTTCCTGTCCGTGGCCACCGCCATCACCGTGCGAGGGCGCGGTCTCGGCAACCCGGCCGGGCTGGTGTGCTGGTCGCCGGGCCTGGACTTCACCCCCCTACCGCACCGCCGCGGGCGGTACCGGGACGCGTTGATCGGCCGCCGCGCCTACAACGCCCTGTGCCGGAGCCTGGCGAAGGTCGAGTCGCGGTCCGGTGGCGCCGACGGTATCGGAGCCACCACCAGCCTGCTGCGCGCCGATGTCACCGGCTTGCCCGCCACCCTCATCCAGGTCGGCTCGCAGGAGTTCGTCGCGCCCGATGCCGTAGATTTCGCCCGGTACCTGGCCGACAACGGTGTGCCGACCACCCTCGAACTGTGGGACCGCCAGATCCACGTCTTCCCGGTCCTGGCCGACATCCTGCCGGAGGGCATGGCCGCGCTGCGCCGCGCGGCCGTGTACCTCAACGAACTCCATGCGGCAACACCCGGCACCCAACCAGCTGCCTGAACCAAAGGATCTGCCCTGATATGACACCGAATCCGCTCCGCCGTGCCATGCGCCAGTCGATCAACGTGCTGACCAAGCCGGTACCTCTTCCCCGGTGGGGCACCCCGTCGCTGGCCGACCGCGTCTCCGGCCGCGTCGTTCTCATCACAGGCGCCTCGAGCGGCATCGGCAAACGGCTGGCCGAGCGGGTCGCGGGCGCGGGGGCCACCGCCGTCGTCACGGCGCGGCGCGCCGAGGAACTCGACCGTCTGGTGCAGTCGATCGAGGCCACCGGCGGGAAGGCGCACGCGGTGGTCGGCGATCTCTCCACCGAGGAGGGCATCAACGAGGTCGCCCAGACCGTGCTCGACCGTTTCGGGGCGCCGGACGTCTTCGTGAGCAACGCGGGCAGATCCATCATGCGCTCGGTCGCCGAATCCGAACACCGCCTGCACGACTACGAGCGCACGATGCGGCTCAACTACCTGGCCGGCGTAGGCCTGACGCTGCGCCTGCTGCCCGAGATGCGCAGGCGCCGAAGCGGCCACGTCGTGCACAGCTCCTCGATCGGGGTGCTGTCGAACCTACCCACGTTCTCGGCGTACATCGGCTCGAAGGCGGCGTTGGACGCCTTCTTCGGCGTCGCCGCGATCGAGAGTCTGCGCGACGGCGTCCACTTCACCAACGTGCATCTGCCGCTGGTCGACACCGCTGTCTCTTATACACAT
>NZ_JRMK01000241.1:0-3676 GCF_000972925.1 Mycobacterium sp. UM_Kg1
GCGAAGCTGGGACCGCCGCATGGGACCGGCGGTTCAGTGAGGCTCGACGAAGGAGGGGCGAAGCTGGGACCGCCGCATGGGACCGGCGGGCGGGTGGAAGTCGGGGCCCTCGCAACGGCGTGGTGGAGGTCCTAGGCCCATGATCAGGTGGGCTGCCACGGCCGGGGCCGCAGTACTGGCCGTTGCTCTGACCGCGTGCGTTCCGGTGGCGAACCCGCGGGAGCTGTCCGAAACCCCGCCGAACGAGGTGTCGGGCGTCGACATCCCGGCCGGGCGGGTCGACGCCGCGGTGGGCCGGCTCGACGGCCTGGCGCGCGACCTGCTGGACAGCACCGGAATCCCCGGCCTGGCCGTCGCGGTCGTGCACGGCGGGAAGACCGTGTACGCGCGGGGATTCGGCGTCCGCGACACCGGCAGGCCGGGTCCGGACAATACGGTGAACGCCGACACGGTGTTCCAGCTGGCGTCGCTGTCCAAACCGGTCGGTGCCACCGTGGTGGCGCAGCAGGTCGGTGCGGGGGTCATCGCCTGGGACACACCCGTGGTGACGCAGCTGCCGTGGTTTGAGCTGTCGGACCCCTACGTCACCGAACACGTCACCATCGCCGATCTGTATGCGCACCGGTCAGGCTTGCCCGACCATGCCGGCGATGGGCTCGAAGACCTCGGGTACGGCCGCCGGGAGGTGCTGGAGCGGCTCAAATATCTTCCGCTGGCCCCGTTCCGCAGCAGCTACGCCTACACCAACTTCGGGCTGACGGCCGCCGCGGAGGCGGTGGCCGCGGCCGCCGGCGTCGGGTGGGAGCAGCTGTCGGCCGACGTGCTCTACCGGCCGCTGGGTATGGCGTCGACCAGCTCCCGCTACGCCGACTTTCACGCACGGCCCAACCGCGTGGTCAACCACACCAAGGTCGGCAACGGCTACCAGCCCCGGGATCAACGCAACCCGGATGCCCAGTCCCCGGCCGGCGGGGTCAGTTCGTCGGTGAACGACATGGCGCGTTGGCTGGCCATGGTGCTGGCCGGCGGAAGCCATGACGGCCGCCAGATCATCGAATCCCAGGCGCTGCTGCCGGCCATCACCGCGCAGATCGTCAGTGCCCCCGCCGGAGTCGGTACCGCCCGGCCCGGCTTCTACGGCGAGGGCTTCAACGTGTCGATCACCTCATCGGGGCGTACCCAGTACGGCCACTCGGGTGCATTCCTGCTGGGAGCGGCGACCGCGTTCGCGGCACTGCCGTCTCAGGACGTCGGCATCGTCGTGCTGACCAACGCCACCCCGATCGGCGTCCCGGAGACCCTGATCGCCCAATTCCTGGACCTGGTCCAGTACGGCGAGATCCGCTCGGACTGGGCAGCGCTGTACCGCCAGGCGATGGCGCCGATGTTGCAGCCCGAAGGCGCGCTGGTCGGGGCGCAACCGCCGGCGAATCCGGCGCCCGCCCGCCCGTTGTCCGAGTACCTCGGCACGTACGCCAACCCCTACTGGGGGCCGGCAACCGTGCGCGAGGACCAGGGGGCACTCGAGGTCGTGCTGGGTCCGCAACGCCAGCGTTTCCGGCTGGCCCACTACGACGGTGACACCTTCACGTTCGCCGTGCAGGGCGAAAACGCGCCCGAGGGAACCATTTCCAAGGCCGAGTTCACCAAAGACACCCTTGATCTGGAATTCTTCGATCACGACGAGCTGGGAAGGTTCACCCGTTGACCACCGCGCGAACAGCCCAAGGCCTGACCGACGCTGAAGTCGCCCAACGCGTGGCGCAGGGGCAGACCAACGACATTCCGGCGCGGGCCGCGCGCAGCGTCCGCGAGATCATTCGCGCCAATGTTTTCACCCGGATCAACGCCATCCTGGGTGTGCTGCTGGCCATCGTGCTCACCACGGGCTCGCTGATCAACGGGCTGTTCGGGCTGCTGATCTTCTTCAACAGTGTCATCGGCATGGTGCAGGAGATCCGGGCCAAACAGACCCTGGACAAGCTGGCCATCGTCGGTCAGGCGAAGCCGGTGGTGCGCAGGCAGTCTGGGACGCAGCAGCTTCCGCCCGCGCAGGTGGTGCTCGACGACATCATCGAGTTGGGGCCGGGGGATCAGATCGTCGTCGACGGCGAGATCGTCGAATCGGCAGACCTGGAGGTCGACGAGTCCCTGCTCACCGGCGAGAACGAGCCGATCGGCAAAGACAGCGGCGAACAGGTGCTCTCGGGCAGCTTCGTGGTGTCCGGCAGTGCCGCCTACCGGGCCACCCGGGTGGGCCGGGAAGCCTATGCGGCCAGGTTGGCAGAGGAGGCCAGCAAGTTCACGCTGGTGCGATCGGAGCTTCGCAGCGGCATCGATCAGATCCTGAAATTCATCACCTACCTGCTGATCCCGGCCGGCCTGCTGATCATCTACACGCAGTTGTTCACCACCGACGTGGGCTGGCGGGCGTCGGTGCTGGCGATGGTGGGCGCCCTGGTGCCGATGGTCCCCGAGGGCCTGGTGCTGATGACGTCGCTGGCGTTCGCGGTGGGTGTGGTGCGATTGGGGCAACGCCAGTGCCTGGTGCAGGAACTGCCCGCCATCGAAGGGCTGGCCCGCGTCGATGTGGTCTGCGCCGACAAGACCGGTACCCTGACCGAGAACGGTATGCGGGTCGCCGAGGTTGTCGAACTTCCTGGCGCCGAAGGCCTTCCGGTGCGCCAGGCGCTGGCCGCGCTGGCCGCCGCGGACTCGTACCCCAACGCCAGCATCCAGGCGATCGGTGGCGCGTTCCCCGCATCGCCGGGTTGGAGGCAGAGCGCATGCGCGCCCTTCAAGTCGGCGACGAAGTGGAGCGGCGTCTCCTTCCACGAGCACGGGAACTGGGTGATCGGGGCTCCGGACGTGCTGCTCGAACCTTCGTCGGCGGCGGCCGAACAAGCCGAACAAATCGGGGCGCGGGGCCTTCGGGTGCTGCTGGTGGGAACCTGCGACCAGTCGGTCGACCACCCCGACGCGCCCGGGAGCGTGACCCCGGTGGCGTTGGTGGTGCTCGAGCAGAAGCTCCGCCCCGACGCCCGGGATACCTTGGATTACTTTGCCGCGCAGGAAGTGTCGGTGAAGGTTATCTCCGGGGACAACGCGATGTCGGTGGGCGCGGTGGCTGCGGAGCTGGGGTTGCCCGCAGATGCCGTGGATGCCCGCAAACTGCCCACCGAACCCGACCGGCTGGCCAGCGCCCTGGAGGAACACACCGTGTTCGGCCGGGTGCGCCCCGACCAGAAGCGGGCCATGGTGCACGCGCTGCAGTTGCGTGACCACACGGTGGCGATGACCGGTGACGGGGTCAACGACGTGCTGGCACTCAAGGACGCCGACATCGGCGTCGCGATGGGCGCCGGGAGTTCGGCGGCCCGCGCGGTGGCCCAGATCGTGTTGCTGGACAACAAGTTCGCCACCTTGCCCTACGTGGTGGGCGAGGGGCGCCGGGTGATCGGCAACATCGAGCGGGTGGCCAACCTGTTCTTGACCAAAACGGTGTATTCGGTGCTGCTGGCACTGCTGGTGGGGCTGGTCGGTCTGGCATCGGCCCTGTTCGGCACCAAGCCGTTGCTCTCCCCCTTCCAGCCGATCCACGTCACCGTCGCGGCGTGGTTCACCATCGGGATCCCGGCGTTCATCCTGTCGCTGGCGCCCAACAACGAGCGGGCCC
>NZ_JRMK01000242.1:0-3650 GCF_000972925.1 Mycobacterium sp. UM_Kg1
CGACACCGCCGGCACCACCGGCGCCACCGTTACCGCCGGTCGCCAGGGCACCCGCGGCTCCACCGGCAGCCTGCTCGGTTGCGCTGGCGTTCCAGCCGCCGACTCCGGCGTTGCCACCCGCGACCCCGCGGACACCGCCCTGACCGCCGTCGCCGCCGCTGCCGGCCTTGAGGCCCGCACCGCCGCCGGCACCGGCACCACCGGCACCACCGTTGCCCGCATTTCCGGCGTCGCCGGCGTTACCACCGGCCCCGCCGACACCCTCAAGACCCGCCACACCGTGGGCCGAAGTACCGCCGGCGCCGCCGTTACCGCCGTTACCGCCGTTACCGCCGGTGCCGCCGTTTCCGGCGTCGCCACCGTCGGTGCCGTCGCCGCCACTGCCGGCGGCGGCGGCAATACCCGCTGTTCCGTCCGCGCCGTGACCGCCGTTACCGCCGTGTCCGGCTGCGCCGCCGTTGCCGCCGGCGCCACCGTTACCGGCGAGCGACCCGCCGACACCACCGGCGCCACCCTGGCCACCGAGACCACCGTCGGCACCGTCGGTCCCGTTGCCGTCGCCCGCGGTGATGCCATGGACCGTCGCACCGGCGCCACCCGCACCACCGGCACCGCCGTTGCCGGTCACGCCGCCGCTGCCGCCGACGCCACCGGCGCCGCCGCCCTGCCCGGTGTTGGTCGCACTGATCAGACCCGCACCGGCGCCACCGGCGCCACCCGCACCGCCGTCGCTGCCGGCGCCCGCAGCGCCGGCAGCACCGTGGGCACCGCCCTCGAGGCCGAGGCCACCGACCCCGACCGCACCTGCGGCACCACCAATCGATCCGGAACCACCGTTACCACCGGCACCGGCATTGGTGGCGCCGCCACCGCCGAGGCCCACACCACCGGCACCTGCGATACCGGCGTCACCACCGTTACCGGCGTCACCGCCGACACCACCGACGCCTTGGCTGGCCGAGCCACCCTGGCCGCCGCTACCGCCCTGGCCACCGGCACCCGCGTCGCCACCGTGACCACCCGCTGTGTCGGCCACCGTTGCGTCCGCCCCGGCACCACCGGCACCGCCGTTACCACCGGCACCGCCGTGGCCACCGGCACCGCCGTTACCAGAGGTCGATCCACCGGTACCGCCGGTACCACCGTTACCGCCCGCGCCGCCGACGAAGCCGGCGGTCCCGTTGCCGCTGATGTCGGTCAGCCCGGCCACGGTCGCACCGATACCACCGAATCCGCCGTCGCCACCGTTGCCGATGCTTGCCGCGTTTCCGCCGGCGCCACCGTTGCCACCGGCCTGTCCGGTCAGGCCGTCGCTGGCCAGCCCGACGCCGTCACCACCGGCGCCACCATTCGCACCGTCGCTGCTGAGGCCTGCCTGGCCTGCCGTACCGGCCGCGCCACCGTCAACACCGACACCGCCGGCGCCTGCCTTACCGCCCGCGCCTCCGTCGGCGCCGTTTCCGCCGCTACCGCCGTTGCCGGCCGCGTCCTGGTGGTTGCCACCGAGGCCCGTTCCGCCGGCCGCCGCCAGACCGGCCGCACCACCGTTACCGCCGTCGCCGCCGACACCGCCGGTGCCGTTCGCCGCGGTACCGCCCGCGCCGCCCGCGCCACCGGCGCCACCGAAGCCGGCGTCGCCACCGTTGCCGCCGTCAGCACCGGCGACCGTCGCGTCAGCTGCCGCGCCACCGTTACCGCCGATGCCGCCCGCACCGCCGACACCACCGGCGCCACCGTCACCGGAGTTGCTGCCGCCCGCACCGCCGACACCGCCCTTGCCGCCCGCACCGGCGTTGCCGCCCGCGGTGCCGTTACCGGAGAGGTCGGTGATTCCGTTGGTTCCGTCCGCACCACGGCCTCCGGCACCACCGGCGCCACCGTTGCCGTCAATGGCCGCGTCACCACCAGCGCCACCCGCGCCACCGGCCTGACCGGTCACGCCGTCGCTGGCCAGACCAATGCCGTCGCCACCAGCGCCACCGGCGCCACCGGCGCTTCCGGCACCTACGCTGCCGGCGCTGCCGTCCGCGCCACCGTCTGTTCCCAGGCCTGCCGTGCCGGCCGCGCCCCCGACGCCGCCGTTACCGCCCTGGCCGCCCGCGCCCGCCTCGTCGAGGCCTCCGCCGCCCAGGCCCTTACCGCCGGCCGCGGCCTGGCCGGCCGCGCCACCGTTGCCCGCCGCACCACCGGCGCCGCCGTCACCACCGGCATGGCTGACACCACCGGCGCCGCCGTCGCCACCGAGTCCACCGGCGCCGGCGTCACCACCGGTACCACCGGTTCCGCCCGCAACCGTCGCGTCTGCTGCCGCCCCGCCGTTACCGCCGGTGCCACCGGTACCACCGGCTCCACCGGTACCACCGACACCGGAGAACTGCCCACCGGCGCCACCGACACCACCGTTGCCGCCGACGCCACCGGTGCCACCAGCGGTTCCGTTGCCGCTGAGGTCGGTCTCGCCGTCGATGCCGGTTGCGCCTTGGCCGCCGGCGCCGCCGTTACCGCCGTTGCCGTTGTCGATGGCGTCGCCACCGGCGCCACCGTTACCACCGGCCTGCACCGTGCCGTCACCCAGGATCTGCCCGGCGCCACCGACACCACCGTCGCCACCGTTACCGGCCGCACCCGCGTCACCCTGTGCACCCGAGGCCGCCAGCAGACCACCGCTGGAACCACCGGCACCACCGGCACCACCGACACCGGCCGTCGAGCTGGAGTTACCGCCCTTGCCACCAAAACCGGCGATCGCCGCCAGGCCACCACCGGCACCGGCACCACCGGTACCACCATTGCCCGCAGCACCACCGGCGCCACCATCGCCACCGACACCACCGGCACCGTGCACACCGGCCAGTCCCTTCGACGACGCGCCACCAGCGCCACCGTCACCACCGACGCCACCAGCACCACCGTTACCCGCGGTACCGGTCGCGTCACCACCGTCACCACCGTCAGCACCACTGCCGGCCACCGCGTTCAGGCCCGCCGCACCATCGGCGGCCGCACCACCAGCGCCACCGGTGGCGCCGGCGCCACCGACACCACCGGCACCACCGTTACCGCCCATCCAACCGGCTGCACCACCGGCACCACCGGCGCCACCGTTACCACCGGCCTGACCGTCAGTGCCATCAGCACCGACCGTCGCGCCCGCCGCACCCGCAGCACCCGCGCCACCGTTACCACCAGCGCCACCGTTACCCAGGTTGCCCGCGTCACCACCGCGACCACCCACGCCACCATTGCCACCGGCCACCAACGCGTCCGCGCCGTCACCACCACGGCCACCGTTACCACCGGCGGTCGCCGCCGCACCCGCGACACCACCAGCACCACCGGCGTTACCGGCCACACCGGCGTCACCACCACGGCCACCGGCACCACCATCGAGGTTCGACGCGTCACCATCAGCACCAGCGCCACCGTTACCACCAATACCGGCAGCACCACCGTTACCGCCGACACCGGCGGCACCGGCCAGACCCTTGGAACCGATCCAACCGCCGGCACCACCGGCACCGGCAGCACCCGCGGCACCACCGTTACCGCCGTTACCGCCGTCACCGGCGTCGCCGCCGTCTTCACCGGCCAGCACACCGTCAATACCGGCACCACCGTTGCCACCGGCGCCACCGTTACCACCGGCGCCA
>NZ_JRMK01000243.1:0-3611 GCF_000972925.1 Mycobacterium sp. UM_Kg1
CCCCGCCGAAACGGTGGTCAGCTGGGTGTCCGACATCCTCTCCGACCACGGCAACGAGCGGGTCGCCGACATCCGCGGCGCCCTGCAGCAGTCGATGGACAACAACGCCGCGGTGTTCCGCACTGAGAAGACCCTCAAGCAGGCGCTCAGCGACATCCACGCGCTCAAGGAGCGCTACGCCCGGATCACCGTGCACGACAAGGGCAAACGCTTCAACTCCGACCTGCTCGAGGCGATCGAGCTCGGGTTCCTGCTGGAACTGGCCGAGGTCACCGTGGTGGGTGCGCTCAACCGGAAGGAATCGCGCGGCGGGCACGCCCGCGAGGACTACCCCAACCGGGACGACGTGAACTACATGCGGCACACCATGGCCTACAAGGAGGGCTCCGACCTGATCGCCGACATCCGGCTGGACTACAAGCCGGTGGTGCAGACCCGCTACGAACCGAAGGAACGGAAGTACTGATGTCCTCCTCAGCTGACTCCGGTTGCTGCTCGTCCGAGGGTGGATGCTGCTCCCCGGGGCCATCGACAAGCACGGGCGCGGCGGCCGCCTTGGTCGACACCGCCCCGGTCGGAGACCCGCCGCTGCCCCCGATCCCCGAGGGCGCGCAGATGGTCACCCTCAAGATCGCCCGCTACAACCCGGAGAACCCCGACGCCTACGCCGCCACCGGCGGCTGGCAGAGCTTCCGGGTCCCGGCGCTGCCCACCGACCGGTTGCTCAACCTGCTGATCTACGTCAAGAGCTACCTGGACGGCTCGCTGACCTTCCGCCGGTCCTGCGCGCACGGCGTGTGCGGCTCCGACGGGGTGCGGGTCAACGGCAACAACAAGCTGGCCTGCAAACTGCTGATGCGCGACATCCTGCCTCGGACAAAGAACGGGCAGCCGGGCAAAGAAATAACGCTGACCATCGAGCCGCTGCGTGGCCTGCCGGTGGAAAAAGATCTCGTGGTCAACATGGAACCGTTCATGGATGCCTACAAGGCGGTCAAGCCGTATCTGATCACCACCGGCAACCACCCGACCCGTGAGCGCATCCAGAGCCAGACCGACCGTGCGCGCTACGACGACACCACCAAGTGCATCCTGTGCGCCATCTGCACCACCAGTTGCCCGGTGTACTGGAGCGAGGGCGCCTACTTCGGGCCGGCCGCGATCGTCAACGCCCACCGGTTCATCTTCGACAGCCGCGACGAGGCCGCCGCCGAGCGCCTGGACATCCTCAACGAGGTCGACGGGGTGTGGCGCTGCCGCACCACCTTCAACTGCACCGATGCCTGCCCACGCGGTATCGAGATCACCAAGGCGATCCAGGAGGTCAAGCGGGCGCTGATGTTCGCCCGCTGATCACCCCTGGGCGTTCGTGCGGCCGCCGATCCGGCGTGATAGGACACTGTCCATGCATTGGTACACCGGCCACACGTTCTACGACTCGGTCCTGACTGCGGCGTTCGCGTTCGCGGCGTTCGTGATCGTCGGCGGCTTCTTCGGCCAGAGCTCCTACGGCCGGTTCTCGACGACCAAGCTGGGTTTGAACCTGAACCCCAAGTTCGGCTGGTGGCTGATGGAGATCCCGGCGACGGTGGTGTTCCTGATCGCCTACCTGAGCGGGCCGGCCCGCTTCGAGCCGACGTCGCTGGTGCTGGCCGGCATCTGGGCACTGCACTACGCCAACCGCGGCTGGTTCTTCCCGCTGGCGATCCGCCAGGCGCCCGGCAAACGAAGCACCTTCAACATCTCCGTGGTGGTGATGGGCATGCTCGTCACGTCCATGCACGGTTACCTCAACGGTGCGCTGTTCAGCCACGACTACTTTCACCAGTACGGCACCGGCTGGCTGACCGATCCCCGGTTCCTGGTGGGCCTGGTCATCTACCTGTGCGGGTTCGCCCTGCTGGTCAACTCCGAGTCGATCGTGCGCAACCTGCGCGACAAGAACACTGTCCTTAGGCGGCGACCCGCGGAGCCCGGCTCCGCCGCGCTTGCGGTCGACGCGCCCGGCGGCGCGGAGTACCGGATTCCGTTCGGCGGGGGTTTCCGGTTCGTCAGCAGCCCGGCCTATCTGGGCGAGATCGTTGCCTGGACGGGTTTCGCGATCCTCACCTGGGCGCTGCCGGGCGTCGCGATCCTGCTGATCACCGCCGGCAATCTGATCCCCCGCGCGCTGGGCACGCACCGCTGGTACCAGGAGAAGTTCCCCGACTACCCCGCCGATCGCAAGGCGCTGGTCCCCTTCCTGATCTGACGTTCGCCGAACGTGCACTCAGGCCGAGAATTCCCCAACATTTTCGGTCTGAGTACACGTTCGCGCGCCGGGCGGCGCCGGCCGAGCGGGGCGGCCGCGCCGGGCGGCGCCGGCCGAGCGGGGCGGCCGAGCCGGGCGCCTTGTCACACTTCGGCGGGCCGATTCGTCTAACGGGTATGACTACTCGAACACGAATCGAACCGCTGTCCCCCCGTCAGGCCAACCCGCTGGTGCGTGCGATGTACCGCTACACCAGACGGCGCTTCGGCGAGGTCCCCGAACCGTTCGCCGTCATCGCCCGCCATCCGCGGCTGCTGATGGCCAACGCCGTACACGAAGGGCTGCTGCAGTCCGCGTCGCGCACCCTGCCCGCCACGGTGCGCGAACTGGCGGTGTTCTGGACCGCCCGCACCATCGGCTGCTCGTGGTGCGTCGACTTCGGTGCCATGCTGACCCGGCTGGAGGGCCTGGATGTCGAGCGCCTCAAGGACATCGACAACTACGCTCACTCTGCGCGGTACACCGACGACGAACGGGCCGCGATCGCCTACGCCGATGCGGTGACCACCGACCCGCACAGTGTCACCGACGCCCAGGTGGCCGACCTGCGGCGCCGCTTCGGCGACGCCGGCGTCATCGAGCTGACCTACCAGATCGGGATCGAGAACATGCGGGCCCGGATGTACTCGGCGCTGGGCATCACCGAGCAGGGTTTCAACTCCGGGGACGCCTGCCGGGTGCCCTGGGTGTGACGAGTTATCACCTTGTGCGCAACGGCGATCCGGTGAACTTGTCGGGGTTGGCCACGTCCCAGATGGCCACCACCCGCCCGTCCCGCACCGTCATGGCGGTGACCCGCGGCATCAGCTCCGCCAGCCCGTCGACCCCGGGCGCTCCGGGGGGGTAGGTGCCGAGCTCGCCGTTGACCAGCGCCAGCTGGTTCGCGGTGATCAGGGTGGGGCCGTAGCGGCGTGCCAGGCCGAGCAGCAACCGCGCCACCTTCTGCGGCCCCCGGACCACCCGCAGGACGGTCGGCGCCCGGCGATTCGCGTCGCCGGTGAACGTCACGTCGGGATGCAGCAGTGCCACCACAGCCGCCAGGTCGCCGGATGCCAGGGCGGCCATCAAGGACCCGACCGCCTCGGCGTGGCGCGGATCGGGTTCGGGCGGCGGATCGGCCGCCACGGCCTTGCGGGCCCGCGACGCCAATTGGCGGGCTGCGCCTTCGGTGGTGCCCAGCACCGCAGCCAGCTCCGCGAACGGAACGGCGAACCCGTCGTGCAGCACGAAGGCCACCCGCTGATCGGGGGTCAGCCGCTCCAGCACGACCATCGCGGCAAACCGCGCGTCTTCGCCGGCC
>NZ_JRMK01000244.1:0-3573 GCF_000972925.1 Mycobacterium sp. UM_Kg1
CCTCTCCTACGTCGAGCCTCGCTGACCCGCCCCCACTGACACGGCGCCCCCAGCTTCGCCTCTCCTACGTCGAGCCTCGCTGACCCGCCGGGTTAGGGCAGCTCAGGGGCGAATTCCCCTGTCGCCGTTACCGCTACAGGTGATACCCGTCACAGTTGGCGGCAATTTCGTATTCTTCCCAACCGCCTTGCGGCAGCGGGCTAGGCTGTGCCTGAAATCACATCGGCGCCCGGAAGGGAACTACGTCACTGAGCATGAACCTGTACCTGCCGATCCTGGTCCTTGCCGCGCTCGCCGCCGGTTTCGCCGTATTTTCGGTGGTCATCACCGCTCTGATCGGCCCTTCGCGCTACAACCGGTCGAAGCTGGAAGCCTACGAATGCGGCATCGAGCCCACCGACCAGCCCGTGAGCGGCCCGCACGCCCCGCCCGGGCAGCGGTTCCCGGTGAAGTACTACCTGACCGCGATGCTGTTCATCGTCTTCGACATCGAGATCGTTTTTCTCTACCCCTGGGCGGTTGCCTTCGACGGACTGGGCGTGTTCGCCCTCGTCGAAATGGTGCTGTTCGCCGCCGTCGTGTTCGTCGCCTACGCCTACGTCTGGCGGCGCGGGGGCCTGAATTGGGACTGATTTGGAGTAGGCGGCATACATGGGATTAGAAGAGCAGCTCCCCAGCGGACTCCTGCTGTCCACCGTGGAGGACCTGGCCGGATACTTCCGTACCGGTTCGCTGTGGCCGGCGACCTTCGGGCTTGCCTGCTGCGCGATCGAGATGATGTCGACGATGGCACCCGACTACGACCTGTCCCGGTTCGGGATGGAGGTGTTCCGCGCCTCCCCGCGCCAAGCGGACCTGATGATCGTGGCGGGCCGGGTCAGCCAGAAGATGGCGCCGGTGCTGCGCCAGATCTACGACCAGATGGTGGAGCCCAAGTGGGTGCTGTCGATGGGGGTGTGCGCCTCCTCGGGCGGCATGTTCAACAACTACGCGATAGTGCAAGGAGTTGACCATGTCGTCCCGGTCGACATCTACCTGCCCGGCTGCCCGCCCAGGCCGGAGATGCTGATGTATGCAATCCTCAAGCTACACGAGAAGATTCGCTCGATGCCCTTGGGCGCCAACCGGGAGCAGGTGATCACCGCGACCGAGGAAGCGGCCCTGTCGGCCCCCTCCACCTGGCAGCTGAAGGGGCTGCTGCGATGACCGAACCCAACGGCAGCCCCGAAGACGTGATCAAGGTGCGTCGCGGCCTGTTCGGCGCGCCGGGCAGCGGTGACACGTCCGGATACGGGCGACTGGTGGCCGAGGTCGCCCTGCCCGCAGAGACGCCGCGGCCCTACGGCGGATACTTCGACGAGCTCGTCGACACCCTGGCCGCGGGCTTGCAGCGCAACGGGATTGAATTCGATGACGCGGTCGAGAAGGTCGTGGTGTACCGCGGCGAGCTCACCCTCTACGTCCGTCGCGCGCAGCTCCCGGCGGTGGCCCAACTCCTGCGCGACGATCCGGCTCTGCGCTTCGAGCTGAGCCTGGGAGTCTCCGGTGTGCACTACCCCGGCGACGCCGACCGCGAATTGCATGCGGTCTATCCGCTGCGTTCCATCACTCACAGCCGCCGGGTCCGGCTGGAAGTCACTGCCCCCGATTCGGATCCGCACATTCCGTCGTTGTTCGCGATCTATCCGACCACGGACTGGCACGAACGAGAGACCTATGACTTCTTCGGGATCATCTTCGACGGCCATCCGTCGCTGACCCGAATCGAGATGCCCGACGACTGGCACGGCCACCCGCAGCGCAAGGACTACCCGTTGGGCGGCATCCCCGTCGAGTACAAGGGCGCGCACATACCGCCGCCGGACCAGCGGAGGGCTTACAAGTAATGAGCACCGACAAACCGCACACCGTCTTGAATGTCGGTGGGCAGGAATGGGATCAGGTTGTCGAGGCCGCCAAGTCCGCTGACCCCGGCGAGCGCATCGTGGTCAACATGGGCCCCCAGCACCCTTCCACCCACGGCGTGCTGCGGCTGATCTTGGAACTCGAGGGCGAGACGGTGACCGAAGCCCGTTGCGGCATCGGCTACCTGCACACCGGCATCGAGAAGAATCTGGAGAGCCGCTACTGGACCCAGGGCGTCACATTCGTGACGCGGATGGACTACCTTTCGCCGTTCTTCAACGAAACCGCCTACTGCCTGGGCGTGGAGAAACTGCTCGGCATCACCGACGACATCCCCGAGCGTGCCAGCGTCATCCGGGTTCTGATGATGGAACTCAACCGGATCTCCTCGCACCTGGTGGCGCTCGCTACCGGGGGCATGGAACTCGGAGCCCTGTCGGTCATGCTGTTCGGCTTCCGGGAACGCGAACTGGTGCTCGACATCTTCGAGGCGATCACCGGTCTGCGGATGAACCACCAGTACGTCCGTCCCGGCGGGGTATCGGTCGATCTGCCAGACGACGCGATTCCGCAGATCCGGGACTTCTTGCAGCTGATGCCCAAGCGGCTCAAGGACATCGAAGATCTGCTGACCGAGAACTACATCTGGAAGGCCCGCACCAAAGGAGTGGGCTATCTGGACCTGACCGGATGCATGGCGCTGGGCGTCACCGGCCCGGTCCTGCGCTCGACCGGCCTGCCCTATGACGTGCGGCGCGCCGAACCGTATTGCGGCTACCAGGACTACGAATTCGATGTGATCACCGATGACGGCTGTGACGCCTACGGCCGCTACCTGATCCGCATCGCCGAGATCAAGGAGTCCCTGAAAATCGTCGAACAGTGTGTAGACAGGCTGGCCAAGCTGAACGGAGAGCCGGTGATGGTCTCCGACCGCAAGATCGCCTGGCCGGCCGACCTCAAACTCGGCAAGGACGGGCTCGGCAACTCGCGCGAGCACATCGGCTGGATCATGGGCCACTCGATGGAAGGGCTTATCCACCACTTCAAGCGAGTCACCGAGGACCTGTGGGTGCCGCCCGGACAGGTGTTCGTCTCCGTCGAGTCGCCCCGCGGCGAACTGGGGGTGCACATGGTCAGCGACGGCGGTACCCGCCCCTACCGGGTGCACTACCGGGACCCGTCGTTCACCAACCTGCAGGCCGTGGCCGCCATGAGCGAGGGCGGGCTGATCGCCGACGTGATCGCCGCGGTCGCCAGCATCGACCCGGTCATGGGCGGAGTGGACCGGTGAGCGCGGCGGCCGGCGAGTTCGACCGGGCCGGCGTCAACAAGACCGGGCGCGGCCGGTTGATGCCGCCCACCGCCGGAACCGATGGCAACCGGGTCTTCCTGCAGTTGGGCCGCCAGCCCGAAGAACCCAACCAGTTCAACTACCCGGACGCTCCGACCGGTTACGCCCCCGATGTTCGGGCCCGGCTGGAGGCCGACGCCAAGGAGATCATCGGGCGCTACCCGCAGCCCCGCTCGGCGATCCTGCCGCTGCTGCATCTGGTGCAGGCGCAAGACACCTACATCACCCCCGCCGGGCTGGCGTTCGTCGCCGAGCTGCTCGGGATGACCAGTGCGGATGTCGCCGGTGTGGCGTCGTTCTACTCGATGTACCGC
>NZ_JRMK01000245.1:0-3556 GCF_000972925.1 Mycobacterium sp. UM_Kg1
CCCGTCGCTGGGGATGCCGGAGCCCGCCAGCAGCGGCGGACTGGTCAGTGACCTGATGAGCGCGGCCAACCAGTTGGGCGCCGGCCAGGCCATCGACTTGATCAAGGGTGTGGTGATTCCCTCGATCGCGCAGGCAGCGCAGGGCGCCGGGCCGGCAGTCGCCGCCCCGCCCCCGCCGCCGTTGCCCTAACCGGACACACAGCGGAGCTGTTCCGCCCGACGGCACCGCAGAGTCGGCCCGCACCTGGCGGGCACCGGAAGACTCTGCGGTGCCGTTAACCCTGTCGGGGTACCGGCCGGGCACCAGTCGCGTGTCGCATCATCTACAACACGTGACACATACGTAACATCAGTGCGTGCCAACCCGTCGTCGTCCCCCGCCGACGATCAAGCTGACCGCGACTCTCGCGACCGTGCTGATCCTGCCGTGGACACTGA
Organism: Mycobacterium sp. UM_Kg1; assembly: GCF_000972925.1. Classification (NCBI taxonomy): domain Bacteria; kingdom Bacillati; phylum Actinomycetota; class Actinomycetes; order Mycobacteriales; family Mycobacteriaceae; genus Mycobacterium; species Mycobacterium sp. UM_Kg1. The sequence goes on from NZ_JRMK01000245.1 coordinate 439, forward strand.
ACTCCGGGGCGGCTTCGAAGGCGCCGCGAGCTTCGGAGGCCGCCCCGAGCGCCGCCGCGACCAAGCTGAGCCAACAACCCCTCGACGAACTGGAACCCGGCGTCACCGTCCGAGAGATCACCCAGGACGAACCGTTCACCATGGTGGCCCTCACCGGCGCTGACCTCAGCGGGACCTCGGCCCGCATCCGCGCCAAGCGCCCCGACGGCTCCTGGGGGCCCTGGTATGCGACCGCGCACGAGACCAAACACGAGACAGCGGGGCCCCGCCGGCCCGACGCCCCCGCCCCCGGCCCGGAGGGCACCGAACCGGTATTCGTCGGCCGAACCACCGCCGTGCAGATCGCGGTGACCCGGACCGCTCCGACCGCGCCCGGCACCGGGTCGACGGCCAAACCCCGCGGCACCGGTCCGTCCGCCCCGAGCGAGGCGGCCAAGGCGCACCCGCCCGCGAAGAAATCCGCCCCGGCCGATCTCGGCTACGTGCCGGCCACCGCCGCGCAGCCGCTTGCCCAGAACATCTCCGCGGTGCTGATCACCCCGCCGAAAACCCCCGCCGACGCCCAGTGGCAACCGCCGCGGGCCGTACTGGCGCCGGGCCAGCCGCCGAACATCATTCCGCGCAGTCACTGGGGCGCCGGGGCCTATGGCCGGTGCGGCAAACCCGTGGAGAGCGGGCCGGTCCACGCGGCCGTGGTGCACCACACCGCAGGTTCCAACGACTACGCCCCCGAAGACTCCGCGGAGATCATCCGGGCGATCTACGCCTACCACACCCGCACCCTGGGCTGGTGCGACATCGGCTACAACGCACTGGTGGACAAGTACGGCCAGGTTTTCGAAGGCCGGGCCGGCGGCCTCACCCGCGGCATCATGGGCAGCCACGCAGGAGGGTTCAACAGCAATACCTGGGGGGTGACCATGATCGGCACCTTCGACGACGCACCTCCCCCGCCGATCCAGCTCGAGTCCGTTGGCCGGCTGCTGGGCTGGCGACTGGGACTGGACCGCACCGACCCGCGCGGGATGGCCCAACTGACCTCCGCCGGTGGTTCTTTCACCAACGTTCCGCGGGGTGCCTCGCTGACGTTGCCCTCGATCATCGGCCACCGCGACCTCGACGCCACCGAATGCCCCGGCAACCAGGGATACATCGCTCTCAACGCGATCCGCGAGATCGCCGCCCGATTCAACGAGCCACCCGGGCCCGAAGACCTCGCCCGGGTGATGGAGGGCGGCGCCATCCACACCCGCTGGCTGGAAATGGGCGGCGCGGAGGGCATGCTCGGCGCGCCCACCTCGCCGGAGGCGATCGGCGAGGGCTCCACCAAGTACGCCACCTTCGAACACGGCGCGGTGTACTGGTCGCCGGAGACCGGCGCACAGCCCATCACCGGGGCGATCTACGACGCCTGGGCGTCGCTGGGCTATGAGCGCGGCGTGCTCGGCCTGCCGACCAGTGCCGAGATCCCGGAACCGGAGTGGGTGGGGCAGAACTTTCAGCACGGCACGTTGAACTACAACTGGGCCAGCGGAGCGGTGATCCGAGTCGTCGACGGTGTCGCCGAAGAGCTGCCCCCGCCGCCGCCGGAGGGACCCCCGGTACAGCTCGAACGCTTCTCTCGGGTGATCGATCCCTTCGAGGCTCGCTGACCGCCGTTGACTCTGCGCCTACCCGGAAGAAGTTCGAGTGCAGTGCCTGGTAGACGCAGAGTCAGCGAAGGAAAATCCGTTCCACCACCCGCGCCAGGCCGTCTTCGCTGTTGGGGGCGGTGATCTCGGCCGCGGCCGCCAGGACCTCGGGGTGGGCGTTGCCCATCGCCACACCGTGGCCCGCGCGAACCAGCATCGGCAGGTCGTTGGGCATGTCACCGAACGCCACCACCTGCTCGACGTCGATCCCCAGCGGAGCGATCAGCTCCTCGAGCCCGCTGGCCTTGGTGATCCCCGCCGGCACCACTTCGAGCAGTCCGTTGTTGGTGGAGTAGGTGATCTCGGCTGCCGTTCCGATGTGCGCCGCAAGCTGCGCCGCCATGTCGGCGCTGGACGTCCCCGCCTTGCGGACCAGCAGCTTGATCGCGGGCTGGGACAGTAGGTCCTCCAGGGACACCTCGGTGTTGTCCGGGTTCAGCCAGGCGTGTTCATAGCCGGGCGAGCTGACGAACTGCGGGGTTGCCGCGTCATGCGCCCGCTCGCCGATACGCTCCACCGCCAGGCCCGCTCCCGGCAGCGCACGGCCGACGACTTCGGCCAGCTTGACCAGGTTGTCGGCCGACAGCGTCCGCGCCGACACCACCCGGTCGGCGGCCGGGTCGTAGATCACCGCCCCGTTGGCGCACACCGCCATCGGCGCGAACCCGAGTGCATCGACCACCGGCGCGATCCACCGCGGCGGGCGGCCGGTCGCCAGCACGAAATGCGCGCCGGAGTCCACGGCGGCGTGCACCGCGGCCCGGGTCCGGGCGGTGATGGCTTCGTTGTCGTCGAGCAGGGTGCCGTCGACATCGCTGGCGATCAGCGCGGGGGGAACATTGGGGCGCGTCATCAACACGGCCTCGGCCACGGCGGGCGCACTGCCCTACTGCCCCGTGCCGGGATGGTCGGCCCGATGGCCACCTGCACTCTTGCGCTTCCGTTCCGCCAGTTCCTGCTCTTCCAAAATCCTAGCCTCCTGCGGGGTGGGAGCTGCTCCGCCGAGTCGTCGGGGCACCCAGAATTCACCGGCCGGATGCGGGTAGGCCTGCTGCACCGCAGCCAGCATCGGCGCCATGCGCTCACGCAGCCGGGCGGTGAGCGTCGCTCCGTCGCCGGAGGGGGCCAGCGGCTCCCCCACCCGCACGGTGACCGGCACCTTGCTGGCCACCAACCGTGCCCGCGGGTGATCCTTGGTCCAGAGCCGGTGAGCACCCCACACGATCAGCGGGACGATCGGCACCTGCGCCTCCAGTGCCATCCGGGCCGCGCCGGATTTGAACTCCTTGAGCTCGAAGCTGCGGCTGATGGTGGCCTCGGGATACACGCCCACCAACTCCCCCGAACGCAATGCGGCGACCGCATTCCGGTAGGCGTCGGCGCCCGCCGACCGGTCCACCGGGATGGTGCGCGTGTGGCGGATCAGA
>NZ_JRMK01000246.1:0-3550 GCF_000972925.1 Mycobacterium sp. UM_Kg1
GGTTGGGCGCGCCGGCCTGCGGCGCCCGGGCACCGATCCGTCGGCGGACCGCGGCCAGTGCGGCCACGGCTTCGGGCACCCCGGCGCGCACCATCACCGCCCCGATGATCGGCAACATCACCAGCGTCAGCACCAGCAGACGCAGCATCGAGCCGCCGGCACCGCGGTCGGTCAGCGTCTGCAGGCCCAGCACTCGATCGGTCAACTCGGCCACCAAGCCGGCGGCCAGAGAGGCGGTCAACGTCACCAGGACGGTGCGGATCACGTCCGGCCCCAGCAGGCGCCAGTGCCCGGCGGGCATGCCCGGGCGGGCGGGCGGCCGCAGGGAGCGGCGCAGCAGCAGATGTCCGACGACGGCCCCGGCGGTAAAGCCCAGCCCGTTGGCCAGCCCCAGGTAGGCGGCGACCAGATCCGGATCGCCGGTCAGGTGCGGGGCCAGTACGGAGGCACCGATCTTCACCGCGGTGATCACCACGATGATGGCGATCGGTGTCCACGGCTGTTCGCGCGCGTAGAAGACCCGCAGCTGCAGCAGCACCATGGCGTAGGGGATCAGCGTGAACGCCGACATGGCGACCGCGGCGCCCAGGTATCCCGCGTCAACGTTGCCGAAGTTGCCGTAGGCGAACAGGGCGCTGCCGATCGCCGGGCCGGCGACGGTCATCACGGCCACGATCGGGATCAGGGTGATCATCATCAGCCGCGTGGCCAGCGACAGATCGGCCAGCACCGCGGGGTCATCGCCGGCGGCGGCGTTGCGGCTCAACCGGGGCATCACCACGGTCAGCACCGTCACGCCGATCATGCCGAACGGCAACTGCAGCAGCAGCCAGGCGTAGTAGTAGATCGCCGGCCCGGAGGCAGCCGCCGTACTGGCGATCTGGTTGGTGACCACCAGTCCGATCTGGCTGATCAGGACATAGAGCACCATCGCCGAGGCCATCGTGCCGAAGCGCTTGAGGCGGTCGTCGATTCCCCACAGCGGGCGCAGGCTGATGTGCTCGCGGCGGATCGCCACCAGCAGGACGACGGTTTGGGCGACGACGCCGGCCGTCGTGCCGACCCCGAGCACCAGCAGCTTGGCGTTGCCCATCCGCACCGGGTCCACCGACAGTTCGCCCGGCACCAGCAGGTAGAGCACCAACGTGGCGATCGCAACCACGTTGTTGACCACCGGTGCCCAGGCCGGCGGCCCAAAAATGTTGCGGGTGTTCAGGATCGCCATGAACACTGAAGACAACCCGTAGCAGATCACCTGCGGCAGCAGCAGATACGCGAATGCGATGGTCAGCGCCTCGTTGACCTGCGGGTCACCACCGAGCATCAGCCGGACCAGCAGCGGGGCGGCCGCCACCGAGATCACGGTGGTGGCCAGCAGCAGCGCGGTGGCCAGCGTGACCAGCCGGCGGACGAACGCCGCGCCGCCGTCGGCGTCGTCGCGTTCGGCGCGGGCCAGCACCGGTACGAAGATCGCGGTGAAGGTCGCCTCCAGCACCAGCGCGGCGATCTGATTCGGCAGCTGGTTGGCCACCGAGAAGGCGCTCGACAGCGCCGCACCCAGGATTGCCGCCAGCAGCACCACCCGAACGAACCCGGTGATCCGGCTGACCAGGGTGGCCAACGCCATCCCCCACGAGCGTGACACCACCGCGGCGTCGCTGAGCTCGGGGCGCGCCGGTTGCGAAGCGGGCGTGCTCACCGGTCCCCGCCGTCATCCGCGGGCACCCGCGCCGGCGTGGCGGCAGGGGGCTGGTCCTCGACCGGCTCGGGCCGGTCCAGGTCGGCGCGGTCGGGCTGGCCACGGAAGCGGTGCCAGAGCCGTCGCCCGGTCAGCACCGACAGCACCGCCGCCGCGGTCATGGTGAACAGGAACAGCACCATGCCGTAGGCGTTGGAGTGCACCGACAGCCGCACCGACTCGCCCAGGGGCAGCCCGCCGGGGGTCTGCAGCGCGGCGTCGACCACGAAGTGCTGGTTGACGCGCACCTCGACCGGAACCCGCAGCGGCAGATATCCCGGCGGCAGCTCCAATTCCCCGACGTCGGTGACCGTCATCCCGGGCGGGGCGTCGACGTGCAGGCGCACCCGGATCGGGACCGCCAGGTCATTGCGCAGCGCCAGCGGCAGCGGGCTGTGCTCGGTGGCCAGCGTGTAGGAGTCGGCGGGATGGACGATGGTGACCCCGCCGATCAGGTCGGCGACGGTGGCGCCGATGATCGCCAGCCGCTGCGCGGCCAGGCCGTTGCGGGCATTGACCGGTTCGGTCTGGGTCAGGGCCCGCAGCATGCCCTCGGCGAGCGGGGCCGTGTAGGCCTCACCGGTCAGCCCGGTGCGGGTGTCGGTGGTCAGCGCAGAGGTCAAGCCCCACAGCCGGGCGATGTCGCCGGCCACCGCGCCGATGACCTCCGGCCCGAAGCCGCCGGCCGGCTGCTGGGCCGGTAGCGGGACCGCGGGCGGGTCGGTGACGTCGCGCGATTCGGCGATCAGGGCGGTCAGGGGCCGGGCCACCGCCAGCCCGGAGCGCAAGGCGGTCGCGAATGTGCTCAGCACCGCCCGCGCGTCGTCGGCGCGGGGCTTCCAGTAGGCCGGCGGCATCAGGATCTCGTTGCGCGGCGCACGGGGGTCCGTGGGGGCTTCCAGCGCGCGCCACAGCATCGAGCCGAGGGCGTCCTGGCGACGGGCCAGCGCCGAGTCGTGGTGCAGCCGCACCGTCAGCGAACCGTCCAGATAGCTGGGCGTGGCCGGTTCGGTGCCCACGGCGGCCAGCGCCGCGCCGACGGCGGGGGCATACGGCGAGAGGACCAGCTGCGGGGACAGCCGCCGCGGGGTGACGTCGGCGGTGACGCCCGACTCGCGGGCCGAGCAGTCACCGGCAGCGATCACCACCGCGTCGCCCTGCGTGCCGATCAGGTCCGCCGAAGCCGCCGTCAGCCGGCCGTCGCCGAGCAGGACCACACCGCGGGTCGAGCTCACCTGCAGGATGCGGTCGACGATGTCGGCGGGCTTAGCCACCGCTATCGCCGCCAGCCCGGCGTCGCCCACCCGAGCCAAGGCGTCCAGGTCGGCCTGCGCGTAGGGGGTGGCCGTGACACAGGTGCGCTGCGCCAGCCGGCGCAACCTTTCCAGCCAGGCCCGGGCGGCGTCGCGGCCGCTGCCCGGATGCGAGGCCGTGCTCTCGGGGGAGTCGGCCACCACGTAGCCGTCCGTCATCGCGTTGACCGTCACCAGCAGGTCCGGGTCGACGGCCAGGCACAACGCCCGGTTGACCACCCCGTTGGAGTCGACCGCCGGGCTCGTGGCGAACTCGGCCGCGGACACCAGCGCCTCCAGGCGACCACCCGGGGCCAGCGACGCCGCCAGTTCGTCGTCGGTGAGCCGCACCGGCCGGGTGCCCCCGGGTGCCCCCGGTGTCAGCCGCGGCCGATCGGCCAGCGGCCAGAACATGGTGAGCCGCACCGGGTGGGAGATGTCGGGGGGAACGGTCCCGGCGACGCCATCGGAGTCCGGGTCGGTTTTGGGCAGACCGGTCACCGGCAGCAGGAACCGGGCG
>NZ_JRMK01000247.1:0-3534 GCF_000972925.1 Mycobacterium sp. UM_Kg1
ACCACCGCCACGATCGCGCCGTAGATCACGGCTTTGATCAGCGCGACGATCATATCGCCGGTGGTGGCGAACGAGGAGAAGGTGGCCACGAAGCTGCCGGGCGCGCCCTTTTGGAAATACACGTTGAACAGGTAGCTGGCCAAGAAGCCCACGAAGCAGGTGATTCCGGTCAGCGCGACGCCGATCATGATGGCCGCGGCGAACCGGGGGACCACCAGTCGGCGGATCACCGAGACGCCCATCACCTCCATGGCGTCGGTCTCCTCGCGCATGGTGCGCGAGCCCAGGTCGGCGGTGATGGCCGATCCCACCGCGGCGGCCATCAGCATGGCTGCCACCAACGAGGCGGCCTGCCGGATGACGGCCAGCCCGGCGGCTGCGCCCGCAAGCGACGTCGCGCCGACCTGGTTGGCCAGCAGCGCGAACTGAACCGAGAGTGTGACGCCGATCGGCAGCGCCACCAGAATCGTGGGCAGCACCGCGGTGTTGGCCATGAACGCGCTCTGCCGGACGAACTCACCCCATTGGAATCGGCCGCCGAACAGGTCGGAGAAGAAGTACTGCACGGTGCGCACGGCCAGCACGCACTGCTCGCCGACGGTGGTCAGGGATGCCAGCGGGTGGCGGTTGACGTAGCCGGTGGTCCAGTCCTGAATGGCGGCCACCCCGTCAAGCGGGGGCGCCTCGGTGAGGTCACGGTTGTCCGGGGGAGTCATCGATCACCGTTCGGGGTCGGGAGATCACCGTGGGTAGCCGGTCGGGGCCGTGGCTGATGATCCATGGCGGGCACCATAGTCAGGGTTCTTACTCCGCTGTTCGGTTCTGTGCGTCTCGGACCAACTGGTGGGTTGGCAGAAAGGATACGCATCGTGACGGTCGGGGTAGAGCACGTGGGTGTCCGCCGAGTCCTTTCATCCGGACATGATGTCGGACACAATGCCCTGGCAAGGGTGCTTCGGGCAACATGACATCGGTTATGGATGGGTTACTGGCCGGTAGCCCTCAGTTTCGCGGTATTCGCGCCCCCACAAGGGGTTCGACGGCGATACTCTCCGGGACGTGCGCAACCAGTGGAAGGGAGTCGGGACAGTGCCGATACGGGGAGGCTGGACTCAGATCGCGTCCGCTGTCGCGGGCGTGATGGCAGCGGCCGCCGTGTTGACACCGGGCTCTGCGGCCGCCGAACCGGACGCCGCACCGGCGCTGCCGGAGTTCACGCCCGCGCCCAGCGACTGGTCGCCGCGCATGGACATCTGGCCCTACACCACCTTCACCTACCAGGTGACGCCCGAGATGATCAGTGGCATGTCGGACTCGTGCCAATGGTTCAACGCGCAGTTCGACCCGCTGATGGGGCAGGTCACCGCGTTCAATCGCAACCTTGCCGACGACCGCGACACCTACGCGCAGGTGCAGTCGCAGGCGGATGCGGTGGTGGCCAACCTCGACCGCTCGACCGGGTTTCTCGGGCCGCGGGTGCAGCCACTGACCATCCGCAACACCCCGGACAACTATGGCGCGTACTCGCCGATCTACGGCGGAGAACAGATGACCGGTGTCCTGTTCCAGCTGTCGCGGATCGCCGACAGCATCCGTAAGAAGCAGCCGGCGGGCTTCACCCGGCCGCACATCGATTCTGCGTTCGGGTGGGGTGACGCCCTGCGGAGTTCCGGGGCCTGCATCTAAGTGCCCGCCGAGGCGGGTTGGTAGGTTCGGGGAGCGTTGCGGGCCGAACGGCCCCGCGCTGCGGACGACGAGAGGTAGTGCAGGTGCCGGACCGTGAGGACCAGCAGGAAGCCGACGCCGTCGAACCGGTGGACGAGACCGCCGAAGCCGAGACCGACGACACTCCTGCGGACGCCGAATCTGCCGACGGCGAGTCCGCTGACAGTGAGGCATCGACGCCGCCGTCCGATGACGCAGAGGACGCCGGCGCCGCCGATGACCAGGCCGCCGCAGAGCCGGAGCGGTCCAAGGCCGGCGTTCTGCAGCGGCGATGGATCGCGGTGGCGGTGCTGGCGCTGGGCGTGATCGGGGCGGCCTACGAGGGCTGGCTGCTGTACGCCCACCACCAGCGCAACGTGGCCGCCGCGCAGGCACTGGAGACAGCCGAGAAGTACACCCTGGCGCTCACCAGTGTGGACCCCACGGCGATCGACAAGAACTTCGCCGAGATCCTCGACGGCGCCACCGGCGAGTTCAAGGATCTCTACACCACATCCAGTGAGCAGCTTCGTCAACTGCTGATCGACAACAAGGCGACGGCGCACGGCATCGTCATCGAATCCGCGGTCAAATCCGCCACCAAGAACAAGGTCGAGGTGCTGCTGTTCGTCGATCAGGCGGTGAGCAACAAAGCCAGCCCACAGGTGCAGATCGACCGCAGTCGCATCGTGATCACGATGGAAAAGGTGAACGGGCGCTGGCTGGCCGCCAAGGTGGACATGCCCTGAGGTGCGCGCCGGGTCAGCCGCCCAGGCGGGCTGCCATCGCCCAGATAAGCACTTCGGCCGCCGTGATCGCGGACAGGCGCTGACCTCCGCCGCCGCTGAAACGGACCGCGTCACCGGCCCCCAGAACTCCGGCACCCTCGAGTTCGGCCCGGCCCAGCGCGACGAACAGATGCGCGTACGGCGCATCGGGTACCTCGATGCGGTCCCCGGGACGCAGGCGAGCAGCGTAAAACGTGGCGTCGGCGTTGCCCACGCCGATCATGGCGTCCGGATCGCGGCCTGAGGCGACCGTCACCAGGCGCCCGCCCGCCAGCGCGTCGCCGATCTCGCGCTGCTGGTAGGCCGGTTCGCGTCCCGGCGCGTCCGGCATGACCCACATCTGGACGAAATGCACCGGCTCGGAGCCGGATTCGTTGCGCTCCGAATGCAGAATTCCGGTGCCCGCCGACATGCGCTGCGCCAGGCCCGGATGGATGACGCCGGCGTTCCCGATCGAATCGCGATGGCTCAATGCCCCGGACAGCACCCAGGTGACGATCTCGGCGTCTCGGTGTGGGTGGGTGTCGAACCCGGCGGACGGCGCGACGAGGTCATCGTTGTTGACCAGCAGCAACCCGTGATGGGTGTTGTCCGGGTCGTAGTAGTCGTTGAACGAAAACGAATGCCGCGAGGTCAGCCACGGCGCGCGGGTGGCCGCACGGTCGTCTGTCCGTCGCACATCGAGCAGGCCGGTCATGACTGCCAAGGCTAGCGCGCAACGCGGTCGGTGCCGGTAGTCTCACTGCAACCGCCGAGGTGATACGGAGGTGGGAGGCGATGTCGGTCGACACCGGCGCCGGTGCTGCCGCCGGTGGCTCCGCGGCCACCAACCCTGAATTCACCCGACTGGCCACCGGTGCCGCCACGGTGAGCGATGGTCACGGTGGCACTATCACCCTGCAAGAGGCTCACGGGCACAGTGACTACCCGCGCTTCCCCGACGGCGGAGGCCTGCGGACCACGAACTACAACATCGCCGCGGTCCTCGCGGGCCTCGGCGACAAGGCGGTTCAAGGAAATTGATGATTCACCGAGTGTCCCC
>NZ_JRMK01000248.1:0-3344 GCF_000972925.1 Mycobacterium sp. UM_Kg1
CCAGCCCAGCCGGTAGTCGGTCTCCCGGTCGGCGGGCAACGGCGTCTTGGCCAGTTTGGAGGCCACCCCGGACAACCAGGCCGTGGCGATGCGCGCGATGTCGCGGGCGAAGTAGACCAGCACGGCGACCTCGGTGCCCAGTTGGGTGACCGCGGTGAACGAGGCGCCGGCGTCACCGGCGAAGAACAGCCGCGACACCACCGCCAGGTGCCCCGAGGACGAAATCGGCAGAAACTCCGTGAGGCCCTGCACGATGGCCAGCATCACCACCTGCGGCCACGACATCGCGGCCGCCTCAGCAACCGCCACCACCTCAGACACGAGGATGACGGTACCGGGCCGGTGTCAGCGAATCAGACCGGACACCACGTCACGCACCGCGGCGCCCAGGCTGCGCTCGTCGGCGACATCGATCCCGAACAACTGCCGGCTGGCGGTGGCCACCACGTCCTCGGCGTGCGGGACGGGACCGGCCAACCGGGGCCGATAGACGTCGACCACCAGCTTGTAGCGCTCAATGCGGAAGGAGAAGCTACGCCCGTCGCCGACCTCGCCGAAACCGCTGGCGAACGCGCCCGTCCAGATCTCCTCGATCCCGAACTGTGCACACGTCGGCTGCCAGTCTTGCGCCACAGTCATGGCCGCGAGGTTACACCTAAGCGAACTTATAGTTGCGGCGGACGGGCGGGCTGCACCGCACCGCCTTCCTTAGAATCGGTATTCGCACCAACCCGCCCACCGCGACGAGCTGGAAGAGCTGCCCGTGCCTGAGTGCTCCCCCCGCCGGCCCCGCCGGTCCCTTCGAGCCCTGTTGCTGCCGTTGCTGCTGCTCACGGCGTGCTCGTCCAATCCGATCACCGCACCGCCGCCCACCATCGCGCCGGCGCAGCCCGCCGTGTCCCCGGCCGCCGCGGTGCGCCCGGCGGGCACCGTGCAACCCCTGGGCGAGCCGGCGACCGGCGCGGTGTTCGACGCCGCGACCGGGCTGCTGGCGGTGCTGTCCCCCGGATCGCCGGACCACGGCGGCGCCTCCGTCAGCCTGGTCGGCGATGCCGGGCGCCCGCCGGGCGTGGTGGCGCTGCCGGGGCCGGCGAGCTCGCTGGCCGGCGACGGCCGGGGCCGGGTCTACCTGGCCGGGCGCGGCGGCTACTACACCGTGGACCTGACCGCCCGCACCGCCGCGCGCGTCGATGTCGCCGACGCCGCCGACGTCGAGTTCACCGCGATCGGCCGGCGCAACGACGGCATCATGGTGCTGGGCAGCTCCGACGGGGCCGTCTACACCCTGGCGTCCGACGGGGCGCAGGTCGCGGAGCGGTCGAAGATCTTCGCCCGGGTCGACCAGATCGTGACCCAGGGCGACATCGCGGTGGTGCTCGACCGTGGCCAGACCTCGGTGACGACCATCGGCACCAACGGCAAACCCCAATACGCGCTGCGCGCCGGCCAGGGCGCCACCACCCTGGCCGCCGCCGCGCACGGCCCGGTACTGGCCGCCGACACCCGCGGCGGGCGCCTGCTGGTCTACGGCGTCGATCCGCTGATGCTGCATCAGGACTACCCGGTCCCGCACGCCCCCTACGGGCTGGCCGGAGCGGGCGGCTTCGCGTGGGTGTCGCAGACCGGGACGAACACCGTGGTCGGCTACGATCTGAGCACCGGAATCCCCGTGGAGAAGGTTCGTTATCCGACCGTGCAGCAACCCAACACCCTGGCACTGGACGACACCGCGGACACCTTGTACGTGGTGTCCGGTTCGGGGGCCGGGGTGCAGATCATCGAGCACGCCACGAGGCCACGTTGACCGCGCTGCGCCCCCGCCGGCTACCGCCCGGCTGGGAAACCGAACTGTCCGACGACTACGAATGGATTCCGCTGCGGCTGCCCCCGGAGGTCAGCCGGATCGGGGCGTCCACCCGATTGGCCATCGAGGCCGAATACCGCGGGTGGGAACTGACCCGAGTGCGGCTGTACACCGACGGGAGCAGGCGAGTGTTGTTGCGCCGCAAGAAGTCAGCCGCCGACCCGGTCAGCGCCGGCCGCTGCGTCGACCAGCCGGGACTGTAGACACATGGGTCTCTACGGCGTGCTGCGCCGGGCAATGTTCCTGCTGCCGCCGGAGCGGGTGCACACCCTGGCGTTCGGCGCGTTGCGCGGCGCCACCGCAACCACACCGACTCGCCGGGCGCTGCGGCGCCGGCTCGGCCCGCACGACCCGATCCTGGCCAGCACGGTGTTCGGGGTGCACTTCCCCGGACCGCTCGGACTGGCAGCCGGATTCGACAAGGACGGCATCGGGCTCAACACCTGGGGCGCACTGGGTTTCGGTTACGCCGAGGTGGGCACCGTGACGGCGTCGCCGCAGCCGGGAAACCCCGCGCCGCGACTGTTCCGGCTGCCGAAAGACCGCGCGCTGCTCAACCGGATGGGCTTCAACAACCACGGCGCCCACGCCCTGGCGGCGAAGCTGGCGGGCCATCGGCCCGATGTGCCGATCGGGGTCAACATCGGCAAGACCAAAGTCACCCCGCCCGAGGACGCGGTGCAGGACTACTGCGCCAGCGCCCGGCTGCTGGCCCCGGTGGCCGCCTACCTGGTGGTCAACGTCAGCTCGCCGAACACTCCGGGCCTGCGCGACCTGCAGGCCATCGACGCGCTGCGGCCCATCCTGGCGGCGGTGCGCGCCGAGACCACCAAACCGGTGCTGGTGAAGATCGCACCGGACCTGGCCGACACCGACATCGACGCCATCGCCGACCTGTGCGTGGAGCTGGACCTGGCCGGCATCGTGGCCACCAACACCACGGTGTCCCGCGACGGCCTGAGCACCCCGGGAGTCGCCGAACTGGGGCCCGGCGGGATCTCCGGCCCTCCGGTGGCCCGCCGGGCACTGGAAGTGCTGCGGCGGCTGTACGCCCGGGTGGGCGATCGGCTGGTGCTGATCAGTGTCGGCGGGATCGAAACCGCCGACGACGCCTGGGAGCGCATCACCGCCGGCGCCTCGCTGCTGCAGGGCTACACGGGCTTCATCTACGGCGGCGGCCTGTGGGCCCGAAACATTCACGACGGCCTGGCCCGGCGGCTGCGCGACGGCGGCTACGCCTCGCTGGCCGAGGCGGTCGGTTCCGCCGCCACCTAGCCCCAGCTACCTAGCCCCAGCCCCCTGGCCCCCTGACGCCTAGCGCGAGCAGACACAGAATCGCATCCCGCGAAGCGGGATCATGCGATTCTGTGTCTGCTCAGCGAGGGCCGCGGCTAGTTGTACTGACCACGGACGTTGGGTACGGCGTGGCGTGGTGACATGACGAAGACCTCCGAGTGAAGTGCGAGCTGCTGAAGAACGC
>NZ_JRMK01000249.1:0-3334 GCF_000972925.1 Mycobacterium sp. UM_Kg1
GTGGTGTTCCCGGTGATCGGCTGGTGGCTCTACGACATCTTCTACATCACACCGTTTTTGGCGATCCCCTACCTGCACACCGTCAACCGCGAGATCTTCTCGGACTGACAAGACACCAAGGAGACGACGATCATGACCTGGCTCTGGGAGATTCTCCGCTACGTCGCCGCATGGGGCGGCACCTGTTTGATCATCGCGTTCTGGTACTGGATGTTCTCCAGCATCGGGACCTTCTGAGCGGCGCGAGCGCGACGTGCACCCGCTGGAGTTGGAGAGCAGCTGCGCGCTGACGGCCGTCGCGCTCAGCGGCGGGCGCCGCGGCGGAGCGCGGTTGATGACCGGCGCGCAGCGAAGTTTCGGTGTGAACCCGAACCTGTCCACTGTTTATGTGCCCCACCCGCCCGAGCCCGGCTGGACCAGGCGGACGGTGAGCTGCGGGGTGGCGCTGCAGTGTTCGCCTTCCAAGGAGCGCATCGCGCAGTATCGGCTGGGGGACCTCTCGCCACGCGAGCGGCGGGCGTTGACGCTCATCGAGGCGCGGGTCGCCGTGGGTTGGATCGCCGGGCGGTGGCCGGGTCTGATGGGCGACCTGCAGCGGGTGCTGCCGGGGCTCGATCCCGGCGATGCCGACATGCCGGCTGACCAGATGTTCGACCGCGCGATCGAGCTGGCGCGTACCCGGCAACCATTGACCGGCCACCCCCTGCTGGGGACCCTGCCGTCTGCGTGGACGACACCGCAGTCCTTGAGCTCATCGGTGCGCCGTGCCGGCCGGATGCCCTGGTCGAGCAACCAGAAACGGCGCCCGCGGCCCTATTCGGTTCCCGTCGGCGGCGACGGGGGAGTCCGCAACACCGCTCTGCCACCACCCAGCCGGCCCGACGAAGACGACCGCTCCATCGGCCGCGACCGGCGACCGGGTATCCCGTACCCGGAGTGGAACACCCACACCGGCAGCCTGCTTCCCGACCACGTGGCCGTCATCGAACTCAGTCGCCGGACGTCGGCCCCTCAACCCTCGGCAGCGGCGGCCGACCTGCGTAAGTGGTTCGAACAACCCACGGTTCGGGCCATGACCAATCGCCTTGTCGACGGGTGCGATCTGGACGTCGACGCCTATGTCAGCCACCGCCTCGACGTCATGGCCGGGCAGGCCGGAGAGCCGCGGATCTTCCGGGAACTGTTGCCGGCGAGCCGGGACGTGACCACCGCGGTGCTGCTGGACGCGAGTTCGTCACTGGGGGCGCACGGGGGCCGGTTGTTCGGATTGGAGCTCGCCTGCGCCGATGCCCTCTCGGCAGCGATGACCGGTGCGCGGCAGCGCCATGGCATCTTCGCGTTCACCGGCAACACGCGTCACCGCGTAGAGGTGCATTGCCTCAAGGACTTCGGCGACCGCAGGTTCGTCGCGCCGAGCGGGCTGGGCCTGATCGCCGGTGGTTACACCCGCCTGGGGGCGCCGCTGCGCCATCTGACCAGCCGGCTGCTGACACAGCCCGGCGAGCGGCGGCTGCTTCTGATGATCGGTGACGGGCTGATGTCCGATGAGGGCTATGAAGGCCGATATGCGTGGGCCGATGTGGCCCATGCCGTCGGCGAAGCCGATCAGGCAGGTGTGTGCGTGTACTACGTCGGCGTCGGTCCCGTGCGGGTCGACCCGCTTCCCGAGGTGTTCGGACCGCTTCGTTCCCAACGGATTCGGCGGGCCGAGGAGCTACCGCGGGTACTGGCCCACGTGCACCGCGAACTGACCGCAGCATGACCGACTTGTGAGGAGTCCGATGAGCAGCGATGTCTACTTCGCCAACGGCAACGAAGTGCAGTTGTTCGAGAAGGCGTACCTGCGCCGCATCCCGGTGATGCTCACCGGGCCCACCGGCTGCGGAAAGACCCGCCTCGTCGAGCACATGGGCCAGCTGCTGGGGCGCCCGGTGATCACCATCAGCTGCCACGACGATCTGACCAGCTCGGATCTGGTCGGCCGGTTCATGGTCGCCGGTGGCGATGTGGTGTGGACCGACGGGCCGCTGACCACGGCGGTGAAGACCGGTGCGATCTGCTATCTCGACGAAGTCGTCGAGGCGCGGCACGACTCGCTGGCCGTACTGCACTCGCTGACCGATCATCGGCGCACCTTGTTTCTGGAGCGGGCCGCCGAAACCGTCAGCGCCCCGGACACCTTCATGCTGGTCTGCTCGTACAACCCGGCGTACCGGAGCTCGCTCAAGGAGCTCAAGCCGTCCTTCCGTCAGCGGTTCGCCACCCTGCCCATGGACTATCTGCCGCCGGAGCGCGAAGCCGATGTGATCGTCGCCGAAACCGGTGTCGAGCCGCAGATCGCCGCCCGTCTGGTGCAATGTGCGACCGCCCTGCGCACCGCCGACCGGGCGTTTCATTTCGAGCCGCCCTCCACCCGCACGCTGGTCAATGCCGCGGAACTGGTGGCCGCTGGTGCCGGCGAGTTCGAAGCCGCTCAAGCATGCATCCTCGCGCCACTGACCACCGATGGCGCAATCCATGACGGCCTACGAGAAGTGGCCGCCAGCGTCCTCAGTGAGCGCCCGTAGGAAAGGAAGTCGCAGAAATGGATCAGCAAGAACGCAACCGCAAAAGAGCCCTCATCGTCTTTCAGATCTTCATCTACGGCTATCTGGCGATCATGTTCGGCATCCAGCTCTACATGTCGTTCGCTCGGGGATGGTGGCAGCTGTGAGCCCGCCGACGACGGACTTCGTCGCGCTCGAAGACCATGAGACCCAATCGCGTGCCGCCCAGCGCCGCGCCGACCGCTGGATGATCGCCGGCGCGGCGCTGATGGGCATGTGGGTACCGGGCATCATCGGTCTGCCGGTCTTCCTGCGCGGCGCCTGGCTGCAGCGGCAGTCGCTACAGGCGGGTTTGGCGGTACGGCCCATGATCGTCACCCTGATCGGGTATCTGGTGTTGATCGACGGTGCCCTCAACAGTCTCGGGTGGGCGCTGGACCTGGTCGCCAACCACACCCTGATCAACCGGGTGTTGATGGTCGGCTGGGGCGGCATGTTCGACGCCGGGTACTTCTGGCACTACAACGAACTGTGGATCGGCGGCTCAGCCGGACCCGGCGAGAAATCCATGGTCTTCGGCATGATCCTCACCGTGTTTGCGATGCGCTGCGCGGCGGCGATCGGCTTCCTGCAGATGAAGCGCTGGGGTCACCAGTGGATGGTGGTGACCTGCTGGATGGGCGTGCTCATCTGGATCCTCTACGTGTTCAACATGACCATGTATGCCGATGTGCGCTACGCCGGCGTGGTGTTCCCGGTGATCGGCTGGTGGCTCTACGACATCTTCT
>NZ_JRMK01000250.1:0-3320 GCF_000972925.1 Mycobacterium sp. UM_Kg1
GCGTGCAGGTTCGGCAGGCCCCAGATCACCGCGATGACGTAGACCAGTGCCAGACCGATGACAAAGTTCATGCCGGGACCGGCGGCCAGCACGGCGACCCGCTTCCAGGTCTTCTGCTTGTACATGGCACGGTCGGTTTCGTCGGGCGCCAGTTCTTCCACGGCGGTCATCCCGGCGATGTCGCAGAAGCCGCCGGCCGGGATCGCCTTGAGGCCGTATTCGGTCTCGCCGCGCCGTGTCGACCACAGCGTGGGTCCGAAGCCGACGAAGTAGCGGCGCACCTTCATGCCGGTGGCCCGCGCCACCCACATGTGGCCGCATTCGTGTAAAGCCACCGAAACCAGGATGGCCAGCGCGAACAGCGCGATGCCGACCGCGAACATCATCGAGTGCTTCCGACCTTTCTCGTAGCTGCAGCCTCGACGGCGCGAGCCGCACGCTCCCTGGCCCAGCGCTGCGCGTCGAGTACCTCATCCACGGTAGCGGGTTGCGCGGCCCACTGGTCGGCGGCGCCCAGAACCTCGGCGATGGTGCCCACGATCGCCGGGAAGCCGATCCGGCCGGCGAGGAAGGCCGCTGCCGCCTCTTCGTTGGCGGCGTTGTAGACCGCGGTCATGCAGCCGCCGGTCTGCCCGGCGTGGCGGGCCAGCTGCACCGCGGGGAAGACGGCGTCGTCGAGCGGTTCGAACTCCCAGGTGGCCGCGGTGGAGAAGTCGCAGGCCGCTGCCGCGCCGGGGACCCGGGCGGGCCAGCCCAGGGCCAGGGCGATGGGGAGCCGCATGTCCGGCGGGCTGGCCTGCGCGATCGTCGACCCATCGGTGAAGGTGACCATGGAATGCACGATCGACTGCGGGTGCACCACCACGTCGATGCAGTCGTAGGGGACGCCGAACAGCAGGTGGGTCTCGATGAGCTCAAGACCCTTGTTCACCAGGGAAGCCGAGTTCAACGTATTCATCGGGCCCATCGACCACGTCGGGTGGGCGCCGGCCTGTTCGGGGGTCACGTGCTCCAACTCGGCGGCGGTGTAGCCCCGAAACGGCCCGCCCGAGGCGGTGAGCACCAGTTTGGCCACCTCGTCGGGGGTGCCGCCCCGAAGACACTGCGCCAGCGCGGAGTGCTCGGAGTCCACCGGCACGATCTGGCCGGGCTCGGCCGTCCGCATCACCAGCGGGCCGCCGGCGATCAGCGACTCCTTGTTGGCCAGGGCCAGCCGCGCACCGGTCTCGAGTGCGGCCAGGGTGGGCCGCAACCCGAGCGCGCCGACCAGCGCGTTGAGCACCACATCGGCCTCGGTGTCGTACACCAGGCCGGTGACGGCGTCGGGTCCGCGGTAGGGGGCCTCGAGTGCTTCGCCGACCTGCGCGTCGGCGACGGCGATGTTGGCGACCCCGGTCTCGGCCCGCTGCGCTGCCAGCAGCGCCGGGTTACCGCCGCCGGCCGCCAGTCCGACGATCTCGAATCGGTCCGGGTTCGCCGCGACAACCTGCAACGCCTGGGTTCCGATCGAGCCGGTGGAGCCCAACAGCAGAACTTTGATGCGGCGGCCCGTACTCACCCACCTATTGTGCGCCCGCGTAGTTGCCGAAGCTCCAGAGGTTGCCTTCGGGGTCGCGGACCGCGAACTCGCGCGCGCCGTAGTCGGTGTCGCTCAGCGGCATGACCACCTCGGCGTTGTGCTCGCAGACCCGTTGGTAGAGGGCGTCGGGATCGCTGGTGACGACGTAGCCGCCCGCGGTGCCCGGGTCGCGGCACCAGTCGTTACCGGGCTTGTGACTGCCGAGCATGATGGCGCCGACGCCCTCCGGCCAGCGCAGTTCGGCGTGCGCGACGGTGTCGCCGGTCTCGCCGTAGCGGGCCGTGACGACGAAGCCGAAGGTTTCGACGTAGTAGTCGATGAGCTTCGCGGCGTCATGCGCTTGCAGGGTCAGCCAGACGGTCGGATTCGAAGGTGTCATGCCCCCACTGTGACCGCTGGAGGTGGCCGCCGTCTTGAATGTTTTGGAACTCTTCGGCCAGCCAGGCTCCCGGTGCCACGCCGGCGTACCGAACGAATTCGCGGGTCAGATGGGCCTGATCGGCGTATCCGGCCGCGGCCGCGACTCCGGCCAGGTCGACACGGCCGTGCCGGCGGGCCTCGTCGGCCAGCCGGGCGGTCGCGTATTCGAAGCGCATCAGCATGGCCACCGCCTTGGGACCGTGACCGACCTCGCGGCGAAACAGGCTGGCCAGATGCCGCTGACTGATTCCACTGCGCTCCGCAACGCGGGCCACCGGCATCCTGCCCCGGCTGCGTGCCAGCAGCTGCCAGGCGAAGATCAGCTCGGGGCGCACGGCGGCGTCCCGCCGGCGATACTGCTCCGCCAGATACCCCGAGACGACCCCGAACACCTCCGGCCAGGACCGCCCGGCGGCGAGCTGCTCGTGCAGGCGCAGTACCGGCCGGCCCAGCACCGGTGCACCGTCGAAGTCGCTGACACTCAGTTCGGCGGCCGGCACGCCGAACAGCGCGCGCGAAGCCAGCGGATGCACCGCCAGCTGAACCCCGGCCTGCCCGCTGGTCTGCGCCACCCGGGCCGCGTGGGTATGCAGCCCGCCGAGCAACACCGGAGCGGGCGGCGCGGAAGCCAAGGCGTCGAGCGACGCGGCAGCGCGCACCCCCTCGTCGAGGCTGACGATGAAGGTCAGCGTCGACGAGGGCATTCCGCGGTGGACGCCGTCGGGGACATCGAACGCGCGATAGCCCACCATCGACGCCACACCGGGGGCGATGCGGGGCGAGGCAGTCGCGAAATCCCAGATCCGCGGGGCGCGGGCGGTGTGCTCGGCCATGGTGTCCACGGTAGATCGCCTGAATGGGGTGTGTCAGAATGTCGGCAGTAGTTGCACAGGCGAACTGAAGGAGTCGAAGTGGCCAGTACCGAGGTGGAGCGCCACACCGGGGTCGACCCCGTCGAGGTGCCGTCTGCGGCGTGGGGTTGGAGCGCGATCAACTACCGCACCTGGCACATCGTCGGTTTCGCCATCGTCGGCTTCCTGCTGCTCATGCTGCGCGGAAACCACATCGGCCACGTCGAGGACTACTTCCTGCTGGGATTCGCCGCGCTGACCCTGATCGTCGTCGTGCGCGACATCATCGGCCGCAACCGCGGCTGGCTGCGCTGAGCGCACCCACCTGAGCGTCCGCTAGGAGTTCTCTGCCGCCAGCCTGGCCGCAGGCGGGATTGACTTCGCCTGCGCTCCAGCTACCGACCTTCGGCCGCCAGCTGGCCGCAGCGGTGCCGATGCGCCTGCGCTCCAGCTACCGACCTTCGGCCGCC
>NZ_JRMK01000251.1:0-3229 GCF_000972925.1 Mycobacterium sp. UM_Kg1
GGGCCTGATCAGCCACGCCCCGCAAGGCGTGCATCACGGCGCCCCGGAGAAAGCCCGGGAGCGGGCACGCCGCAAATTCGACGACTACGACCGGGTGGACTGGCAGGTCATCGCCATCGACACCCGCCGCCGCCTCATCCCCTCCCCCGAAGTACTGGCCGCCGACTTAGGACAACACGCATGACCGCCAAGCACGACTATGAACGAATCCCCTATCTGATCGCCTATCAGAACAATTCGGGCGTTCGCGATGTCTACGGCGGGGTCGCCGAACTGGTGGTGCTGGAGAGCTACCTGCTGCGCCCGGACACCCCGAGCGACACCGTGCTGGTGTTCATGCACCCGATCGGCGGCGGGGCCTACCTGCCGATGGTCAACGCCCTGGCCCGCGCCGGCAACCACGTCATCTACTGCAACAGCCGATTCCGCGGCACCGACTCCGCACTGCTGATGGAGAAGGTGGTCGAGGACCTCGGCGAATGCATCAAAGACGCCAAGAACCGGCTCGGTTACCGCAAGGTGGTGTTGGCCGGCTGGAGCGGCGGTGGATCGCTGTCGATGTTCTACCAACAGCAGGCGCAGCGCCCGACGGTGACGTCGAGCCCGTCGGGTGACGGGCCCGACCTGACCAAGCTGAACCTGATCCCGGCCGACGGCGTGATGCTGCTGGCCGCGCACATCAGCCGCCACGGCACCCTGACCGAGTGGCTGGACGCCTCGATCCTCGACGAGTCGGACCCGACCAAGCGCGACCCCGAACTCGACCTCTACAACCCGGACAACCCCAACCAGCCGCCGTACACCGCGGAGTTCCTGGAGCGTTACCGGGCCGCCCAGATCGACCGCAACCGCCGGATCACCGCCTGGGTCAAGGCGAAGCTGGCCGAATTCAAACAAGCCGGCCTGCCCGATCAGGAGTTCGGGTTCGTGGTGCACGGCACCATGGCCGACCCGCGCTGGCTGGACCCGACGGTCGATCCCAACGAACGCACCCCCGGCAGCTGCTATCTGGGCGACCCCGCAGTGGTCAACATGAGCCCGGTCGGGTTGGCGCGGTTCTGCACCCTGCGCAGCTGGCTGTCCCAGTGGAGCTATGACGACGCGCACGGCGACGGCGTCGACTGCGGACGCGACATCACGGTGCCCGCGCTGGTGATCGGCAACATGGCCGACGACGCCTGCACCCCCAGCCACACCCGCCGGCTGTTCGAGGCGATCGGCACCGAGGACAAGGAGATGCACGAAATCCCCGGCGCCAACCACTATTACGCCGGGCCGGACCAGCGGGACGCGCTGCGCCAGGCTGTGCAGATCGTCAGCGATTGGCTGGGCCGGCATGATTTCGTAGGCTCGTCGGCATGACGTCCGCCGATCAGCACGCACTGCGGAGCGCCGGCGCACCACTGAGTGGCAGCGACAACAGCCCCGCCACCGGCGCGCTCGACGGCATCCGGGTGCTGGAACTGGGCACCCTGATCTCCGGGCCCTTCGCCGGACGCCTGCTCGGCGACATGGGCGCCGAGGTCATCAAGATCGAACTGCCCGGCAAACCCGACCCGCTGCGCACCTGGGGACAGGCCGAGCTCGACGGACACCACTTCTTCTGGACCGTGCACGCCCGGAACAAGAAGGCCGTCACGCTGGACCTGCGCACCGACGCGGGCCGTGAGCTGTTCCTGGAACTCATCGACGCATCCGACATCGTGGTGGAGAATTTCCGGCCCGGCACGCTGGAGCGCTGGGGGCTGGGCTTCGACGTCCTGCGCCAGCGCAACAAAGGCATCATCTTGGTGCGGGTCTCCGGCTACGGACAGACCGGCCCGGACGCCCACAAGGCCGGATACGCCTCGGTCGCCGAGGCCGCGAGCGGCTTGCGGCACATGAACGGCTTTCCCGGCGGGCCCCCGCCCCGGCTGGCACTTTCACTCGGCGACAGCCTCGCGGGCATGTTCGCCGCCCAAGGCGCGCTGGCCGCCCTCTACCGGCGCACCGTCACCGGCGAAGGCCAGGTAGTCGACGTCGCCTTGACCGAATCCTGTTTGGCCATTCAGGAATCCACCATCCCCGACTACGACGTCGGCGGCGTGGTGCGCGGGCCGTCGGGCACCCGGCTCGAAGGCATCGCCCCGTCGAACATCTACCAGTCGGCCGACGGCAGCTGGGTGGTGATCGCCGCCAACCAGGACAGCGTGTTCGCCAGACTGTGCCAGGCCATGGGCACCCCCGAGCTGGCGACCGACCCGCGGTTCGCCGACCACATCGCGCGCGGCCGTAACCAGGACGAGCTGGACGCCATCATCGCCGCGTGGGCCGCGCAGCGGCAGCCCGACGTCATCATCGCGACGCTGAGCGACGCGGGGGTGATCTCCGGCCCGATCAACACCGTGGCCGAGGTGGTCAAAGACCCCCAGCTGCGGGCGCGCGGCATGCTCGCCGAGCACTGGGACGAAGGCGCCGAGCGCACCGTGTTGGGGCCCGGTGTCATCCCGGTGCTGTCGGAGAGCCCGGGCACCATCCGCAATGCCGGTTCGGCACGCCCCGGACAGCACAACGAGGAGATCTACACCGGTCTGCTCGGCAAGACCACGGCGGAGTTGGACGCCCTGCGCTCCGAGGGGGTGCTGTGAGCACATTGCCCGGCCAGGTCAGCATCCGCGAGGTGGCACTGCGTGACGGCTTGCAGATCGAGGCGCCGATCCCGCTGAGCGCCAAACTCGAGCTGCTGGCCGCGATCGCCGCCACCGGAGTGCGCGAGGTCGAGGTGACCTCTTTCGTCTCCCCGACCAAGGTTCCCGCCCTGGCTGACGCCGCCGAACTCGCCGCCGAACTCTGGCGCTACCCCGAGCTGGAATTCTCCGCGCTGGTCGCCAGTCCCGGCGGCGCCGCCCGCGCGGTGGCCGCCGGGCTGAAGTCGCTCGAGTACGTGGTCTGCGCCTCGGATACCTTCAGCACCGCCAACGTCGGCCGGCCCACCGCGCAGGCGGTCGCAGCGATCAGCGACATCGCCGGCATCGCCCACGACGCCGGCTCCTCGGTCGAGGTCATCATCGCCACCGCGTGGGACTGCCCGTTCGACGGCCCGACCGCGCCCGGGCGCGTCACCGACATCGCCGCCACGGCAAGCGCGCTGGGGGTCGACCGACTGGCCATCGCCGACACCATCGGCACCGCCACGCCACGCCGAGTCACCGACCTGATCGCGGCGGTGGCGCCGCTCATCGGCGACATC
>NZ_JRMK01000252.1:0-3203 GCF_000972925.1 Mycobacterium sp. UM_Kg1
ATTCGGGGTCCATGCCGTGGTGCACCCGGTGGTGCGAGGGCGTGTTGAAGATGAACTCGAAGGGCCGCGGCAGCTTGTCGATGCGTTCGGTGTGCACCCAGAACTGGTAGACCAGGCTCACCGAGAAGCTGGCGAACACCATCCACGGCGGAATGCCCAGCAGCGGCAGCGGAATCCACATCAGGATCTCGCCGCTGTTGTTCCATTTCTGGCGTAGCGCGGTGGCGAAGTTGAAGTAACGGCTGGAGTGGTGCGCCTGATGCGTCGCCCAGAAGAACCGGACCCGGTGCGCCATCCGGTGATAGCAGTAATAGAGCAGGTCTACACCGACGAGGGCGATCACCCAGGTGTACCAGCGTGTCGGCGACAGATGCCACGGCGCCAGGTAGGTGTAGATCGCCGCGTAGCCGATCAGGGCGATGAACTTCCACCCGGCGGTGGTGACCATCGAGACCAGGCCCATCGAGATGCTCGCCCAGGCGTCCGGCGTGCGGTAGCCACCGACCGGCACCGACTGCGCCTCGGTCTGTTCGAGCTTGCGGGCCGCGAACCATTCCAGCGACAACAGCAGCAGGAAGAAGGGCACCGCGAACACCACCGGGTCGCGCATCGGCCCGGGCAGCACCGACCAGACACTCGCGATCGCATCCACCGTCGTCACCTCCGAGTTACCAAGCCTAGAACGCGACCGCGCTTTCAGTCTGCCGACAGGGCGGGCTGGTCGCCGGCGTGCCAGTGCACCGCGTAGACGCCCGGTTGCAGAGACAGTTCGCCGACCAGACGCTCGAGGCGGTCCGGCGCCCGGCCGTCCGAGAGCATGGACGCGGTGAGCGTGATGTTGTCCTCCCCGGCGTGACCGGTGTGCACGCCTCGCAGAACGAGATCGTTGCCGGCGGTGTGTTGCACGATCTGGGCGCGCAGGTATTTCTCGGCCTTGGGCCGGCAGATGACCTGCACCTGATAGGGCGCCAGCGGTTCGTCCTCCTCCTCGTGCTGGTCGCGGTCGATGAGCCGGCCCAGCGGCCGCAGCAGCAGGTGGGTCCCGACGATTGCGCTGGTACCGATCAGGGCGAAGGCCAGTTCCCCGGCCGCGGCCAGCACACCCACCGCCGCCGAGCACCACAGGGTGGCCGCGGTATTGAGGCCCCGGACGTTGAAACCCTCGCGCAGAATCACGCCGCCGCCGAGGAACCCCACCCCAGAGACGACGTAGGACGCGACGCGGGTGGAGCTGGGGCCCTCGACGGCAACCGCGTACAGCACGAACAGCGTGGCCCCGGCGGCCACCAGCGCGTTGGTCCGCAGGCCCGCCATCCGCGCACGCCATTGCCGTTCCAGCCCGATCAGTGCACCGCAGCCCAGCCCCACCGCCAGTCGCAGTGTGAACTCGGCGACGCTCAGCGTCTGCATGACCCCAACGATGTCACATCCCTAGCCCGCTGCCACCGGCCGAGCCATCACCGTGGGCTTGAAACCGTAGCGCGGAGCGGCGAACCCGTAGCTGCGTTGGCCCGGGGCCGCCAGCGGCACGCCCGGCATTCCGGCCGCGCCGGCCTGCGGGGCGTGCGTCGCGACCGTCCACCCGGTGGCCGCGACCGAGGTGCCGGGGGCGGCTGTGGTGGGAACCGAGGCGGCCCAGGTGTGTGGCACCGACAGTCCGCCGACCGCGGCGGCGTTTCCCATGTTGGCCGACGCCGCGCCGATCCCGGCGGCGCCCATGCTGTTCATCCCGGTGCCCAGCCCGGCGCCCAGCCCACCGATCATCGGCGTGAACGGGTCGATCGCGCCCAGGCCCAGGGGGTCACCGGCGGCGATGGCAGCACCGCGCACCACCGCCATGTCCGCGGCGAAGTTGGATATCGCAGCCGCGCCCATCGGGCTGAACGAGCTGCTCATCAGGTTGGTCAAGCCGTTCGTCAGGTCGCCCGTGCTGATCCCCTCGCCCGCCGTCGTCGATAACGGGGTCGCCATGCCCTGCAGCGCCTCCGGCGTGTAGGCCAACGCCTGCGACAGAGCGTTCTGTGCGTTGCTGGCCCCCGCGGTCCCAGCGGCCTGCGCCACCGCACCCTCTTGCGCGGCTAGCCCTGCGGGGTCGGCCACCTCCTGCGGCGAGGTGAACGGCGAGACCGTGGTGGCCTCCGCCGACGTGGCCGCGTAGCCGTACATCGCGGCGGCGTCCTGGGCCCACATCTGGCCGTACTGCGCTTCGGTGGCCGCGATCGCCGCCGCGTTCTGACCGAGGAAGTTGGTGGCCACCAACGCCGTGAGCTGGGAGCGGTTGGCGAGCACCAGGGGCGGCGGCACCGTCATCGCGTATGCCGCGTCGAAGGCGGCCGCGGCCGCCTTGGCCTGCATCGCGGCCTGCTCTGCCTGGGCGGCGGTCAGAGCCATCCAGGCCGCATACGGCGCTGCCGCCGCGGCCATCGCGGCCGACGCCGGCCCCATCCAGCCTTCACCTACCAGGCCGTTGATGACGGCCTGGTAGGTGGCCTCGGCGGTGATGAGCTCGGCGGCCAACTTGTCCCAGGCCGCCGCGGCGGCAATCATCGGCCCCGAGCCGGGGCCGGCGTAGATGCGGGCTGAGTTGAATTCCGGCGGAAAGGCTCCGAAGTCCATGGGAGTGCTCCTTTGTGATCGGTGGTTTTTGCCACGAGCGAGTGGTCTGGGCGTGCAGGCACGGTCTGGCCGAAGGATGTTGCGTCCGCCCCTGGGGCGGCAGAGGAATCGGGACAGCCGGTCATGGCGACATGCCGGAGCCGGGCACGCCAAAGTCATCGCCGGCTCGATGAAAAGATCGAGCTTTCAAGCGATTTCAGGACATGCCGAAGACTGGCGCCGCCCGCAGGACGGCACGCCGGTCGACGAGATCAGCGCCGGTTGAGAATCACACGGTGAAAGTGGTACCGAGATCGAGGGAAACGAACATCGATCTCGGATAGGAACTATCACTCGGACTCAATGTCGCTCTCACCTCCTCTCGGCCTGGGCACGCGCGGGTGCCTGCACGTAAGCACGACGAGGTGAAGTCTTCCGGCCGACGGCCGGACTCCGCACCCCTCTCGTCAGAGCTTCGGCACCACACGGCGTGTCCGCGCCCGCGTAAACGCGCGAGCCGGAAGCCACTTGGGCTCAACCCTTAATCCGGGAGGAGCTGTCCTGACCCGGGGCGTCTTTCGACGTTCGGGGTCAGTGGCCTATATCCA
>NZ_JRMK01000253.1:0-3139 GCF_000972925.1 Mycobacterium sp. UM_Kg1
TGTCCCCTACCGCAATTGCACCGAAGCACGGCAGAACGGCGACTGCGATATTCCGGCCACGTCGGACAAATACCAGTCGAAGCTGGACCGCGATAACGACGGACTGGGCTGCGAGTGCTGAACAGGACTTAGCCACGCCTGGACCAGCTACCCGTCCCAGCCACGTGAGCATGGCCCCAGACCGCCACATGAGCCGCGGCCGGATTTATATCGAGGTGGCGTTTCGATCGCGCAGTCAGCGAACGCAATGGCGCTCAGAGTTTGAACTGATTGCGCATCGAGTACGCATTTCGTACTCTTTAGAAGTACGTAATGCGTACTTGGAGGAGTGGCCATGGCGCGGTACCGCAGTACTCCACTTCCTGCCGCACTGGCACGGGCCCCGCTGCGGACGATCCGGCCACGCGACGCCGTGGCTGTGTACGCCCACCCCCGGACCCAGCTGGTCCGGCTTACCGATCGCGGACTCCTGCACCGACTCGCCGACGGCTACTACGTCGTCGTCCCCCAAGACATGGTGGGGCGCGGGTGGATCCCAGAGTTAGAGGCAGCCGCCGCGGGAATTGCCGCCACGATCTACGGCCGTGACGACATCGTCGTCATGGGGCTCAGCGCCGCACGCCTGCACGGCGCCCTTCCGCGGGCCGTGGCAATCGCAATCGTGGCGGTGCCACGACGACACCATTCCATCGCCCTAGCCGATAGACCGGCCGTCGTGCAGTTCGTCCAACGTGACACCGGCGGCCTGGACGCCGAGCAGATTCGCACCGAGCTGGGGCCGGTGTTGGTGACCACGCCGGAACAGACCGTCCTCGATCTGGCCCACCGCCCCACCCTCGGTGACAACGAAGCCGACGTTCCGGCCGCCGTCGCAGCCCTCTACGTGCGCAGCGACAAGAAACGCCTCGAAGGCCTCGCCGCGGAGCAGCGCCGGGTGGCTTCCCTACGTCGCGCCGAACACTGGGCCGGAACCCACCATGGATCCTGACGAACGCGATTCGGTCGCAGCACAGTTCGGCGTCTCCGCCGAACAGGTAGAGCGCGACCACCTCATCTCCCACCTCCTCGCCTTCCTCAGCCGAGACTTCGGTGACCGAATCCACTTCATCGGCGGCACCGCCCTGGCCCGCACCCATCTCCCCCAGGGGCGCCTCAGCGAAGACATCGACCTCGTCGCGGTCGGCAGCCGCAAGGACGTCGCGCAGGAACTCGATGCAGCGCTGCCCCGCGCCGTGGCGCGCACCCACGGCCGGCTCAGCGTGGAACCAGCCCTGAGCGCCACACCGGACGTCAGGGGGGTCGTGCTGCGTCCCAGAGGCGGGAGCCCGGTCCGATTGCAGCTGCTGTCGGCACGCGAGCGCACCGTGTGGCCGACCGAGCGTCGCATTTTGGTCCAGCGGTACACCGACGCCCTCGCGGCGGAGCTTTTGGTGCCGACTCTCCCTGCGTTTGCGGCGTCGAAGACGGCGACATGGACGGACCGGCACGCAGCCCGCGATCTCTGGGATCTCTGGGCGCTGAGCAGGATCGGCGCCATCGACGCGGCCGCCGCCGCCCTGTTCCGGCGACACGGACCCACCAACAGGAATCCCGCGCCGCACATGTTTAACCGTGCACCGTCCGACGCTCAGTGGCACGCACAGTTGGCAGGTCAGACTCGCCTGAACGTCTCCGCAACCGAGGCGCTCAAAATTGTCCGCGAGACCTGGCAGCGGGTATCACGACCTGCACACAAACCCGCATAAACAATGAATAGGCGACGGGGTCCGAGATTTGATCTTGAAAAACATCCTCTGAAGAAGGGCCGCGGGTACCCGAAACCTCAACCTTCGTGGGGACCATTCCGCGACAGCGAGGTGCGACTTTCTGCTTCGATGTGCCCGTCCGACGGTGCGTGCCGTTCGTGAATCGGCAGCGACATCAACCGTGGATAGAGGATCGCTGGACCGAGCCATCGCGCTACAAAGCGGCGTAGTGCAATCCCGTCGCGCGGCTGCTGACCGGGATCGGTTAGCAGGGACTGCGCTGTGCGCAACGTCATTTCGGCAAGTTCACGCAGTGCGATGTCGTTGAAGCCGTGGAGCGTCCAGTCGACTTCGAGGCGGTGGAAAGCCGACAAGCAGAACGCGATCGCGGTGTCGGAGGTCAGCGAGATGACGTCTTCGCCCTCCTGTCGCCGGGTCAGCAGGTTTTCTAGTTGTGGGTCGCCGACGAGATTTTCGATCCCGAACGACACACACTCCACGACGGCAATGACCGGGTCGTGCTGTCCGCTGGCGCGTTCTAGAGCCTGGTCGATGAATCCGTCGACTGCACGCATTGCGCTAGCGATGAGAAGCGCGTCAGCATTGGGGAAGTAGCGGTACACCGTCTGGCGAGTGACTCCGAGTTTTCGGGCGACGTCGGCCAGGCGCAGCGCTGGCCCATGTTCGGCGACCACTTCATCCACCGCGTTCAGAATGCGGGCGATCGCCTCCTCGTCCGAGGCGGGCGTGGAACCCGCCCAACCGCGACTACGCATCCGCTGTCACCAACCGTTCGGCCTCGAACTCGATCTCCAGTGTGGCGGGGCCGGTCATTCCCAGCAGGGATTTCCACGGGGCCGGACCGACGCGACGGGGCGCAGGCAGACGTCGGGTAAGGACGGTGAGCGCGTCTGCCAATTCCCGTCGTGCAAGGTTCGCCCCAAGGCAGTAGTGGGCACCGCCGCCGAAGGTCAGAATTGCGGGAGCGTCCTTGCGCGCGATGTCGAAGCGGTCAGCATCGTCATAGATCGCGGGATCGCGGTTGGCCGCAAAGGTATTTACCAGAACAAAGGTGCCTGCCGGGAACGTGTAGCCGCCGAACTCGACATCCTCGGTTGCGGCCCGCGGCGCGATACAGACCGCCGGAGAATGGCGCATGCTCTCCTCGACCGCCTGCATCGCAAGCTCTGGTTGGTCGCCCAGCTTCACCCATTGATCCGGATGTTCGCAGAGCGCTTGCACGGACGCGGCCAATTGGTTTCGCGTCGTATCTGTTCCCGCCATCAGAAAGCCGGCCACCAGCATGCGGAGTTCGTCGAGGTTCAGTCGGTCGCCGTCGCTTTCGGCGCGGATGAGCTCAGACAGCAGGTCATCGCTCAGACTGTTTCGGCGGG
>NZ_JRMK01000254.1:0-3133 GCF_000972925.1 Mycobacterium sp. UM_Kg1
CACATCCGGCGAGCCTCGTCCTCAACGGTCTGCGCGTGCACATCGAACCGGCCGGCCATCGCACGCATCGCGTCCGGGTCGGTCATAAACCGTGAAGTCATGATTTCCCTCCTGAATTCTACAAAGTTGTTGCTGCCCAGCGCCTTTCGGCGATCAGCCGGCCGCTGCGGCGTTGGCTGCCTCAGTCGCCGCGTAGGAGTTGGCGCTGGCGTTCAGCGTGGCGACGAACGCCTGGTGAATGGCCTCGGCCTGAGCGCTGATGGCCTGGTACATGCTGGCGTGCGCAGCGAACTGCGCCGCGGTCAACGCCGAGACCTCATCGGCGGCGGCCGGAACCACCCCGGTGGTCGGCGCTGCCGCCGCGGCGTTCTGCGCGCTGAGCGCCGAGCCGATGGCTGCCAGGTTGCCCGCGGCCGCCGTCAGCGCCTCGGGTTGGGTGTTCACAAAGCTCATGGAAATCTCCTCCAGGAAAAGCCGGTCGGCAGACCGACATTTGCCGACGCGCCGAACATGCGCCCACCGGTTACTGCGTCGTACCCGAAGCGCGCTCAACGCGACATGGCGTCAGATGACAGAAACGATGCCAGAGCGGGTTCGGGACCCAACAGTCACCGATCCACAACAGGCACTATCGCCGGGACACAAGTCTCGTCCTCACCTCCTGACACCGACCGAAAACCAGTTGGGCCGAAGCGATGCACCGGCCACCCTCTCTGCGCCATGGTGGCATCGGTACCAGTGGGCGTCAACCCGCGCAGGTGGTCGCGCCGCTGTGAATCGGCTGTCGGACTGCTGCCGGCTCAGGTCGGCTTCTTCTCGGCGACCGCTGCGCTGAGCCCCTCGGCAAGGTCCTCGCGGGTCAGTTCCTTGAACTTGTGCAGCCATTCCTCGCTGAACTCGGTGACTTCGCCGGACAGCACGGCGTCCAGTTCGGAGTCGTCGAGCCGGAAGCTGCGGTGGTCGCGCGCCTTCTCCACCACATTGCGGACAAACCCGGCGTTGCCCAACACGTCGATGCCGCGGATCAGGTCGCCGTCTTCGGAGTAGTTCTCGTCGGCATAGAACCGGGTGTAGGACGGCAGCAGGCCCTCGACCGCCTCGTCGCTGACCACATCCTCGTTCTCGGCCGCCATCATCTTGGTCAGTTGCAGCAGTTCCGGCGGCGTGTAGCTGTAGAACTCGATCACCGTGGAGAACCTGCGCCGCAGGCCCTGGTTGACTTCGAGCATCTTCTCCATGGCGTTGGCGTAGCCGGCGCCGAACACCACCAGCTCATCGCGGTGGTTCTCCATGTAGAGCAGCAGCGTGTTGATGATTGCGTTGCCGTAGGCGTCCCCCTGGCTGTAACCGCGCTCATGCAGCGTGTGCATCTCGTCGAAGAACACGGCACCGCCGAGCGCCCCCTCGAGCAGCTCTTCGGTGTTCTTCTCGGCGTCGGCCATGTAGCGGCCCAGCAGCTTGGAGCGGTTGGTCTCCACCACCAGCGGCTTGCGCAGCACGGTCAGACCGCACAGCTGTTTGGTGAAGGCACGCGCCACCGAGGTCTTGCCGGTGCCGGGCGGACCGAGCAACAGGGTGTGGCGCGATGTCACCGGAACGGGCAGTCCCATCTTGGCCCGCGCCAGATTCACCTTGGTGGTGGCCTTGATCAGCTTGATCTCCCGCTTAGCCTGCTCCATGCCGAGCATGGCGGCCAGCTCGGCGTCGCCCTCGGCCAGGTAACGCGCGGCCTCCTCGGCATGCCGATCGGCTTCGGCCTGTTCCCGGGTGGGTGCGCTGTCGGGGTCCCACGGGTCGGTCCGGGCTTCGATGGTCTCCGGATCGGTCAGCACCAGCCGGTAGTCGGTGTTGTCCAGCGCCTCGCGGGCGGGGGTGAACTTCGAGTCCCTCGAATACACCCGCCGCAGCACCTCGGCGGCCTCGTCCTCGCGGCCCAGATGCCGCAGGCACATGCCCTGGGTGTAGAGCGCTACGTTGGCGGCGGCCGGCACCCGGTCGCCCTCGATGGCTTCCTGCGCCCGCCGGGTCGCCTCTTCGAACACCCCCAGCGACGCCAGCGCGGTGGTGGCCATCGCGGCCGCCGCAGCTTTGAGTTCGGGCTGGCGCCACTGGGCGCCGGCCGGAAACTGCTTGAGGACGTCGGGCCAGCGCCCGGTCCGGAAATACAGCAGACCCCGCACGTAGTTGATCAGCTCGGCCTCGAAGGGGTTGCGCGGCTCGATGCTGTCGAGCAGGTCCGCCGCTTCGGCGTAGCGCTTGGCCTCGGTGAGCTTCGCGGCATAGGCGGCGGCCAGCGTCTCCACGCTGGTGATCAACAGCCGCAGGAACATTCCGTCGGAGACCTCCGGACGGAATTCCAGGTCGGACAGCCCGAGCCGGCGGGTCTCCCACCCGAAGGTGCGGACTGTGGACCACGCGTTGGCCAGCACCTCGATGTCGGAGTCGCCGGCCAGCAACCGGGCCAGCCAGGCATCGCACATGCTCGGGTCGATCGTGGTCGCGGTGGTGAACATCTGCAGCGCCACCTGCGGGTTGTGGCTGGGCTGCAGCCCGTTCACCGAGATACCGGAAGCCAGCAGGCCCGCAACCATTGCGTTGCGGGCGTCGGCCGAGGCCGGACTGGTCACCCGCGCGCCCCTGCCGCCGCCGGGGTGTACTCCTCGATCACGTCCACCGACACCGGCAAGTGCTCGCCGTCCTGCAGCTCCCGCCCCGGTACCGAGATCCGCCGGTGCGCGTTCGGGACCGGCAGGCTGGCCCAGACGGCCTCGATCTGGCGCCGGCCCACGAAGCGGTTCAGCGCCGACCGCACACTGCTGCCCGGCTTGTCCGCCGTGTGATACCGCGCCAGCACGCAGATCTGCGTGCTTCGCCCGCCGCTGGGGCACAGCCGCACCGTGACCACCGTCGCGGCGGCCTCCGGGTACCACAGGTGCTCGAGGTTCTCCGGATTGATGTCACTGGGCGTGACCCAGAAGTTGGTGACCCGGCCCTCGGGCTTGGCCCGGAACAACCGGTGCCGCAACTGGGTGGCCTGGAGGTCCGCCAGCACCGCTTCGTCGACGGCGTCGAACTCGTCGGCCCGCAGAACCTGGGCGCTGAGCTGCCGTCCGTCTGTCTCTTATACACATCT
>NZ_JRMK01000255.1:0-3055 GCF_000972925.1 Mycobacterium sp. UM_Kg1
GATGACCGCCTTCTTGTGCTTCGTGGTAGCCCACTTGGAATGGCCGCTCATCGATCACCTACCTCACTGTCGCAAAAAAAATCGGCGCGACGAGTCTACGCGGGCGCGTCGGAACCGCCTGCGGACAACGTCGGCGTGCGACCCGCTCCCCCGATTCCCGCCCGCGGCCCACGCTCGGCGTCGCGATTCGGCTCAGAAAGATTCCAGCCTGCGCTGCCCTGGGGCCTACTGTAGCCAGCCGGCGCGCGCCACCGTAAGACCGGCGGGCGGCCGCCCACGAGGGGCGGCATCCGCGCGCGGGCCGGTGAACCGAGGTGGCGTACGGCTGCGGCGCGATGCGGTGTCCGCCGGGCAGCGTCGACCCACCGGCCATGCTCGCCCACACTTCCTTAATACCGTTGCGGTACATGGTTTTTCTCCGCTGATCCATTTTCGCGCCGACGACTTCCCAGCCCTGCTCGGCGGCTCCGCCGCCAGGCCCCAGCACCCTGAGACCACCGGCGGTCCCGCTGCCGGCGGGTCGGCGCCACCCGAACCGGCACCGGCTACCGCGGGGCCGAATTGGTTTGCTGGGCCAGTCGTTTTCAACGCAGCGGCCACTGCACGGCCAGAGCCGGAAATCGGCCGGGTGCGGCAAGCTGAGTGGCCACTGCAGCTTTGCGCCGGCGCCGGGGGCCGCTTGACCGCCACGGCGTCTGCGCACCAACACCGTGGAGCACCCATGGACAACCGGTTCTTTCCCTTGGTCGTCGTAACGGCCATGCTCGCGCTGGGAATGACCCTGACCGTCGCGGACTTCCGGCGGGCAGCCGCGCTCAAACGCCCACTGGCGGTTGCCCTGCTCTGTCAGGCGCTGGTGCTGCCGGCGCTGTGCCTGCTGATCGCCGAAGCGTTCAGCCTGCCGGCGAAGCTTGCCATCGGCCTGATGCTGATATCCGCCGTCCCCGGCGGTCTGCTGGCGAATGTGTTCAGTCACTTGGTGAATGGCGATCTGGCACTCAATCTCACCCTCACCGCGATCAACGCCGTACTGTCCATCGCGTCGCTGCCGGCAATTCTCGCGTTCTCGATCACCTGGTTCACCGGCGAGGGACGCAGCATCCCGCTGCAGTTGGACAAGTTCGTCGCGGTCGTCGGGCTGGTGCTCATCCCCACCGCGATCGGCGTCGCGATCCGGGAACGCTTTCCCGATCTGGCCCGCCGGCTCAAGCGGCCCGTTCGGGTCGCCGCCGCGGCGCTTCTGGTAGCCGTCTCCGTGGCGGCGATCGTCGGCGGACGATCGACGGTGGCGAACAACCTCGGCGCGCTCAGCGGAGCGGTGGTGACGTTCTGCACCGTCAGCCTGACCGTCGGCTATCTCGTGCCTCGCTGGATGAAGCTGGCCCCACGCCAGGCTATCGCCATCAGCCTCGAGATCGGTATGCACAACGCCATGGTCGCCACGGCCATCGCACTGAGTCCGCAACTGCTCGACAGCGCCGAAATCAGCACGGTGCCGGCGCTGTACGGCGTCATCGCTCCCATCATCGCTTTGTTGCTGGTGGCCACGGTGCGCCGAGTCGATCCGGCATACCGGCAAGACCGCCGATCCCCGACCGATTCCGCCGACAGCGTGATATCTGGCAATCGGCACCTCGTCACGAAAGGCGACACCCCATGACCCAGCCACAGCGCCCGCCGCAGGACGCACCCAACGTCGTGGTGATCCTGCTCGACGATCTCGGGTTCGCCCAATTCGGCTGCTACGGATCGGACATCTCGACTCCGACGATCGATCGTCTGGCTTCCGGCGGCCTGCGCTACAACCGGTTTCACGTCACGGCCCTGTGTTCGCCGACTCGAGCGGCGCTGCTGACCGGCCGTAATCACCACGCGGTGGGGATGGGGTTCCTCGCCGATCTGCCCACCACACATCCGGGCTACACCTCCCATATCCCGCGCTCGGCGGCCACGCTGCCGCGAATCCTGCGCGACGCGGGATGGAACACCCTGGCGGCTGGGAAATGGCATCTGGTGCCACGCGGCGAACGCGGCGCCGCCGGCCCCTTCGACCAATGGCCGTTGGGCCTGGGTTTCGAGCGCTACTACGGTTTCCTCCGGGGCGACGCCAATCAGTGGGCTCCGGAGTTGGTGCGCGACAATTCGTTCGTCGACCCGCCCGCCCGGCCCGACGAGGGCTACCACCTGACCGAGGACCTCGCCGACGAGGCGATCCGAATGATCTTGAGCCAACAGGCCAACGCTCCCGGCAAGCCCTTCTTCCTGTACTTCACCCCGGGCGCCATGCACTCACCGCACCATGTGGAGCGCTCCTGGGCGGACGCCTACGCCGGTAAATTCGACGCGGGATGGGATCGTTGGCGCGACGAGTTGTTCGCTCGGCAGGGGCAGTCCGGCGTCGTCCCGTCCACAGCCACCTTGACTCCCCGTCCGCCGTGGGTGCCGGCCTGGGACGACCTGAGTGCCGACGAGCGCCGGCTCTACGCCCGCATGCATGAGGTTTACGCCGGCTTCCTCAGCCACACCGACGCGCAGATCGGCCGGGTGGTCGACACCCTCGAACGCATCGGGGTGCTCGACAACACGCTGATCCTGTTGATGTCCGACAACGGCGCCAGCGCCGAGGGCGGCGTATCCGGAACCGTCAACGAACACCGATTCACCCACCGGGTGCGCGATGACCTCGCCGAGAACCTGGCGCAGCTCGACGAGTGGGGCGGGCCCCGGACCTACCCGCACTATGCGTGGGGCTGGGCGTGGGCGGGCAACACGCCGTTTCGGCTGTGGAAGCGCTACACCTGGCTCGGCGGCACCCGCGTACCGTTCATCGCGCACTGGCCCAAGGGAATTGACCAGGGCGGTGGCGTCCGTGGGCAATTCGCTCACGCCATCGACGTCCTTCCCACCGTGCTCGATGTGTGCGGCATCAGCGCCCCCGAATCCGTTGACGGCGTTGTGCAGCAACCGGTACAGGGCGCCAGCCTGCGGCCCTCCTTCACCGATCCGGGTGCACCCAACCCGCGCTCGGTGCAGTACCTGTCTCTTATACACATCT
>NZ_JRMK01000256.1:0-2932 GCF_000972925.1 Mycobacterium sp. UM_Kg1
GCCGGGCGGCCAGCGCCTGCGCGGCGGCGGCCAACCGGTCGGGGTCGATGCCGGCGCCCGATTGGAATTCCACATACAGGTGCCCGGCCACCCCGCCGAGGGCCACGTCGTCGTCGCGGCCCACCCACATGGCGTGCTGCATGGGGGCCAGCGGAAACGGTGCGCCGTCGTCCTCGGCGGGTGCCGGCGCGGCGACGGCAACCGGTGCCCCCCGATCGCCCAGCAGTTCTTGCCAGGCCGCGATGCGCGGGTCGGCGGCCAGCGTGGCGAAATCGACGTCGATGCCCTGCTTGCGCCAGCGGCCGGCCAGGCTCATCATCCGGATCGAGTCCAGCCCCTGTCCGACCAGGTCGGCGTCGGGGTCGAGGGCGCCGGCGTCGGCACCGAGCAGCTCCGCGACCTGCGCGCGAATGTCGTCCGGCCCCACCGCGCCACCCTTCATTAGTAAAGGCTGCCCTAACTCGTTGGACGCTACCCTATCTAGGATCTCCGCTGACTCCACGTGGAGGGCGGTGCTCATGCCGGCCCTGCCGGGGGCGGCAGCGTCGACGACCAGGAGGGTCAGAGTGTTCGTACCGTTTCCGGCCGAGCGTGCCGCGGCCTACCGCGCGGCGGGGTACTGGCGCGGGCGACCGCTGGCGACGCTGCTCGACGATGCCGCCGTGCACTGGCCGGATCGGCCGGCGGTCATCGACGCGGCCGGCACCCTGTCCTACGCGCAACTGGACGCCGCAGCAGAGCGCGCGGCAGCGGGTCTGCACCGGCTGGGCCTGCGCGCCGGCGACCGGGTGCTGTTGCAGCTGCCCAACAGTTCCACGTTCCCCGTCGCACTGTTCGCGCTGCTGCGGATCGGCGCCGTGCCGGTGCTCTGCCTGCCCGGGCACCGCGCTGCCGAGATCGGGCATCTGGCGCAGGTCAGTGCCGCACGGGCGCTGGTGATCCCGGCCGTGCACGCCGGATTCGACTATCCCGCCATGGTGAGCGGGCTGCTCGCCGAGCTTCCGGGTGTGCAGCACGTCGTCGTCGACGGCGACGTGGGCGGCCGCGGCGCTTCGTTCGTGGCCTGGAGTTCGGTGTGCGCGCAGGACGGCGCCGCACCCGCGCGACCGAATCCCGACCCGGCCACGCCGGCGGTGTTGCTGGTCTCCGGCGGGACCACCGGGCTGCCCAAGCTGATCCCCCGCACCCACGACGACTACGTCTACAACGCCACCGCCAGTGCCCAGTTGTGCGAGTTGCGCTGTGATGACGTGTATCTGGTGGCGTTGCCGGCGGCCCACAACTTCCCGTTGGCCTGCCCGGGTCTGCTGGGCGCCATGTCGGTGGGCGCCGCGACGGTCTTTTGCGCCGACCCCAGCCCCGAGGCGGCCTTCGCCACCATCGCCCGGCACCGGGTGACGGTCACCGCGCTGGTGCCGGCGCTGGCCAACCTGTGGGCCCAAGCCTGCGACTGGGAGCCGCAGAAGCCGACCACTCTGCGGCTGCTGCAGGTCGGCGGGGCCAAATTGGCGTCGCAGGACGCCGCGCAGATCCGCAACGTGCTGACTCCGGGACTCCAGCAGGTGTTCGGGATGGCCGAGGGGCTGCTGTGCTACACCCGGCTCGGTGATTCCGCGCAGCTGCTCGACTGCACCCAGGGCCGGCCGCTGTGCCCCGATGACGAGCTGCGGGTCCTCGACGAGGACGGCGCCGAAGTGCCGGTGGGCACAGACGGGGAACTGTCGGTGCGCGGGCCGTACACGATCAACGGCTATTACAACGCGCCGGAGGCCAACGCGCGCTCGTTCAGCCCGGACGGCTTCTACCGCAGCGGGGACCGGGTTCGCCGGCTGGCGAACGGCTATCTGGAGGTGACCGGGCGGATCAAGGACGTCATCGTCCGTGCCGGCGAGAACATCGCCGCCGACGAGCTCGAGGCGCAGCTGCTGCGCCACCCCGCGGTCCGCTCGGCCGCAGCAGTGGGCCTGCCGGATGCCTATCTGGGCGAAAAGGTCTGCGCGGCAGTGGTTTCCGAGGACAGCTCGTTGACGGTGGTTGAGCTCAACCGCCATCTCGGCGAGTGCGGGGTAGCCACCCATATCCGGGTGGACCAGCTGGCGGTGCTGTCGGCGCTGCCGACCACCGCGGTGGGCAAGATCGACAAGAAGGAGCTGATCCGCCGGCTCGGCTGAACCGGCTTCGGCGATTCAGCCGCGTTGGATGACGTTGTCGTAGCCCGAGGTGGCGATGTCGGGATCCCCGGAGCGGTAGGTCACCCGATTGTTGAGACCCGATGCGGTGATCGTCGGCGACTCATCGACGGTGATGACGTTGCCGACTCCCGACACCGTCAGTCCCGCGCACCGGCCGGTGAGCGTCACGGTGTTGCTGACCCCGCTCACCGAGATGTAGCGACCGGCGCAGTCCAGTGTCTTGGTCTCCCCCGCCCCGGAGATGGCGAGGGGGGTGCCGGCCGGTGCGGGGACCGGAGCCGGAGCCTCCGCCGGGGGCGCGGCCGGCAACGGCGCAGCAGCCAGCGGCTCCGGTGACGACGGCGCGGTGGTGACACTGCTGCTGGGCATGGCGGGGGTTCCCGCCGTGGTGCCGACCGGCTCGCGCGACATGAGAAACATTCCCAGCGCCGCGATCGCGAACACCGCGCCCACCGCACCGAATCCGACGCCTCTGCGGCGGCTGCCCAGGGTGGGTGCGCCGCCGTGCTCCGGCGCCCACTCCCCGCCGGCGGCCGAGGCGACAGTCAGTTCCTTGGCGCTGGCGAGGTCGGCCAGCGGACGCTCCAATTCCCGGATCCGGGCCTCGGGGTCGTCGTCGGCGCTCACGCCTGTGATGATCGCACAGCTAACTGTTGTGACCTCGGAGGTTGTTGACGGCGTGCCTGCTTGAAATGGGGAGGACCTCCTGACGGAGTGGATGTGTCTGGCATCTACCCGTA
>NZ_JRMK01000257.1:0-2927 GCF_000972925.1 Mycobacterium sp. UM_Kg1
CCCGCTACTCCTCACTGGCCGCTGTTGTGGCTACCTGGTCGCGCCCGCCGGACATCTCTTGCGCCCAACCCTGAATCGTTGAGTCGACCGTACCGCGCAGCGAGCCGTCATGTCCCCCGCACCGCGGGATCATGTCGCCGGATACCCGGCGCGTCCCGGCAGGCAGGTTAACAATTGTCATTCCGACAGCGTCGCGCGGTAGGCGTCGGCGGACAACAATCCCGACAGACTCTGCTCCAGCGCCGCCGAATCCGCGTCGGCCACCTGGAGTTCCACCAACCAGCCGACGCCATAGGGGTCGGAGTTCACCAGTTGGGGGTTGGCGTCCAGTTCGGCGTTGACCGCGCTCACCGACGCGCTGATCGGGGCATACAGGTCCGAGACCGACTTGGTGGACTCCACCTCGCCGAACGGCTCGCCGGCGCTGACCCCGGTGCCCGCGGCGGGCAACTGTACGAAGACGACGTCACCCAGGGCGGCCTGCGCGAAATCGGTGATGCCCACCTGGACGGTGTCCGGGCCGATGCGGCGGACCCACTCGTGCTCAGCGGTGTAGTACAGGTCGGCGGGAACTAAACTTTCCGAGCTCACAGTGATCGTGCTCCTTGCGCGGTCGGGCTCACTTGACTGGCTGAGCGTATTGGCGCGGTTTCGGTTGCCGCAACACGGTCACCTCCACATGCTCGGTCTGCTGCACTCCCATGGCGCCGCCCAGCCGCCTGACGCTGTCGACGGCCCCGCCGGGAATGTTCATGGCGGCGGCCAGGGTCGGGGGATCTCCAATGGCCAGAACCGAATATGGGGGCGTCAACGCGGTGCCGTCGAACTCCAGCGCGCCCGGCGTGCCGGCCACCCACGAGTCCACCCCGATGCGCACCGCCCGGTTGGCGTCGCGGACCTCCATCGCCTCAGCACCGGCCGCCCGCAGCTCGTTGATCACGTCGAGCATCGTCTCGGGGGCGACACCGCGGGCCGGATCGTCGACGGTGATCACCACTCCGGGCCCGACCGCTCCCACGGTGCCGATCATGATCGCCAGCGCCGACAGCCGCGCCTGGGCGTTCTCGATGGCGGCCTGGTCACTGCTGCCGGACTCCTGCAGCGCGTCG
Source organism: Mycobacterium sp. UM_Kg1 (assembly GCF_000972925.1). Classification (NCBI taxonomy): domain Bacteria; kingdom Bacillati; phylum Actinomycetota; class Actinomycetes; order Mycobacteriales; family Mycobacteriaceae; genus Mycobacterium; species Mycobacterium sp. UM_Kg1. Next base: position 1,110 of record NZ_JRMK01000257.1, read on the forward strand.
AGTGTCTGCTGCAGTTCGGCTATCTCGGTGTTGAGCGTGGCCTCGCGCTGACGCAACGAATCCAGCAGCACCAGCAGGTCGGCGGGCCGGGCCGCCTCCAGGGCGTCCTCGGAGTCGTTCTGCCGGACTTGGGTGACAATCGCCACACCCAGCAGCAGGCACAGCAGCAACCCCAGCACGCTGAACAGTGGTCCGGAGCGACCGCGCCCGGGCGGTCCGCCATCCCCGTGGGCCGGCTGCGGCAACTCGTGCCTGCCGTGCGGCGCCGGATCGGTGCTACTCATGGACCTCAGGCCCCGAACAGTCGCCGCCGCAGCGCCGCGGCGTTGCCGAAGATACGGATTCCCAGCACCACGATGATCGCCGTCGAGAGCTGGGTGCCGACCCCCAGCTGGTCCCCGAGATACACGATCAGGGCCGCGACCAGGACGTTGAACACGAACGACACCACGAACACCTTCGCGTCGAAGATGCGCTCGAGGTAGGCGCGCAGGCCGCCGAACACGGCGTCGAGCGCCGCCACCACGGCTATCGGCAGATACGGCTGCACCACCTCGGGAACGCTGGGGTGAAAGACCAGACCCAGCACGATGCCGGCGATCAGCGCCGCAATACCGATCATCGAAGAATCACTCCAGCCTCCCGACCCCGCCCCTGGCGGGCAACCACTCCGGCGATACCGCATCCCGCAGCGCAAGCTTGCGTCACGACGCCCCTAGTTGTCGGGCGAACCGGACATCTCGCCGCGACCCGGCCGGCAGGGTGATGTCGCCGGTGCTGCGGCCGTCGACGCGAACCACCACCCCGTAAGACGCCTCCAGCAGCCGCAACCGGTAGAGCCCGGGGCTGCGGTCGAAGGCGTTGCGCAGTTCCCGGGGCGCTCCGATGGCCTGCACGGTGTAGGGACTGCTGATGGGCTTGTTGTCGACCAGGATGGCGCCGCCGGCCTGCCGGATCGTGACGTTGGGCCCGATGCGCACGTCGCCGACGGCGATGGCCTCGGCGCCGCTGGCCCACAGCGAGTTGACCACCAGCTGCAGGTCGCGGTCCAAGATGATCTGCTGGCTGCCGGAGACCCGCTGTTTGGAGGCATCGGAGAGGTTTCGCCCGGCGCCGGGATCGGTCACCGTGACGGTTACCCCGGGACCGGTCACCCGGGTGCTCCCGCTTTCCAGGCTGAGCGCGTCGAGACCGGCCAGCACGCTGCGTCCCTGGGCGTCGTCGGCCAGCCGGTGCCGGCGCAGTTCGTCGACGCGGTTGGCGTAGCCGTCGCGTTTGTCGACCAGCTTGCCGGTGGCGCCCTCAGCTGCCCGCACGTTGGTCGCCAGCACCTGTTGGGCGTCGCGCTCGCCGGGCGCCACCAGGCGGGCCTGCGCGACGGCCAGCGCGAAGACCGACGCCAGCAGCAGCGCCGCCACGGCCTCCCAGACCCAGCCGGCCATCCGAGTGCCGGCCGTGGCGGGCCCGGCACGGCGCTGACGCCGGGCGGTCGCCGCGGCATAGCCCGGATCGAGGTGTTCGGACAGCAGCGAGCGCAGCAGGGACGGCACCGCGAACCGCTGCGGCCCCGCCGTGTGGGCGCCCGAGGCGCCCCGGGCGTCGTAGCCGCTGAGCGCGAAGAACGGCTCAGCCACCGGAGACCTTCGGCATGGTGCGCACCACCAGCCGCACCTGGAGCAGGTACAGCACGAAAGCCCACAGGTACATGCCCAGACCCCAGATCAGAAAACCCCAGCCCGCCGAGAGCACCACCCGGCTGGCCAGCGTGTCCCACTGCCCCAGCAGGATCAACGGGAACGCCGACATCAGTGCGAAGGT
>NZ_JRMK01000258.1:0-2909 GCF_000972925.1 Mycobacterium sp. UM_Kg1
CGAACTTCGCCGCGTCGTCGTTGGATGTTCCGAAGGTCTGCTGCATCATCACCGGCGCCAGCCCGTCCTGCTTCTCGCACGGTTCATGGTGCTGGTAGCCGAGGGCGTGACCGACCTCGTGATTGATCAGATACTGCCGATAGGACCCGATGTCGCCCTGGAAGGGCACGGCCCCGCGAACCCACCGCGCCTCGTTGATGAACACCCGAGGCTCCGACCTTGCCCCGTAGGACGGGTTGTAGCAGGACGCCTCGAGCGGGATCTCGTACCCGCAGCCTCCCCGGACCGTTATCGGCGAGGTCAGCGAAATGCGGAAGTCGGGGGTGATCGGGCTGCTGCCGTCAATCCGCACAAAGCCGATCTGCGGCGCATGCGTCCATCCCTTGGGGTTGCGCAGCGTCTGGTCGACCATCCGGGCGAACGCCTCATCTCCGCCGAACGCGGTGGTGTCGATGCCGTTCTCCACCTCGATGGTGTAGGCGAAGACCTTCTCGGCGCCCTGGCCGAACGGCGGCTCCGTACCGGGAATGACGCGCCACGTCATGTCACCGGCTTCGGTGAAGGGGCCGCCGTTGGGCAGCACCCCGGTCGGGAGGTTGACGTCGAATTGGGTCAGGCCACGCGGCGGTGCACCGATGATCGAGGTGCCGGCCGATCCGATGGTCGGCGGCCCCTGCACCTGGTCGTCGGCGGCGCGGGTGCGCACGCCCGTACCGGTGACGGTCTGGTACACCACCACGATGGTCAGAGCCATGAGCACCGGCAGCGCGTAGGCGCGCCAACCGTAGGTGGATACGAATCTGCCCAGCCAGGTCTGTTTACGCCACTGGCGGTGCACGTCTCGGTCGGACCGCACCCGCCCGGCGCCGGCCGCCAGCGGGTCGCGCTGGGCGCGTAGCGGCTCGCGGAAGCGGTCTCGCAGCACCGGGGCTCGACCACCGCTCCGCCCCGGGTCGTAGGTCACCGTCCCAGAATGGCACAGGGTGCGCGAGCTGGGACTCTTAGGCACGCCAGGAGGGGGCCCACCAGGCGTCCGAAACGGCCTTCAACAGCCCTTTAGCGGATGTCGCTGGTGGATGCGACGGGCCCAGCGCGTAGTCTCGCTGTCACGCACCGGCCGTCGCGGGCCCCGTCCCCGGCGTCCGGCCGAACCAGATTGAGGAGTCGATGAGCAAACCGATCGACACGGCTGAGCGAGACGGCTCCGGTCCGGCCGACCGCCGCGGGGGCGGCGCCAAGGCGCCGGCTGCCAACGCCCGCCGGGGCAGCCGCCTGCCCCGCGACGAGCGCCGCGGTCAGCTGCTGATCGCCGCCAGTGACGTTTTCGTCGACCGCGGCTACCACGCGGCCGGCATGGATGAGATCGCCGAGCGGGCCGGCGTCAGCAAGCCCATCCTCTATCAGCACTTCGCGTCGAAACTGGAGCTGTACCTGGCGGTGCTGGCCCGGCACGTGGACAACCTGGTCTCCGGTGTGCGTCAGGCCCTGCGGACCACGACCGACAACCGGCAGCGGCTGCGCTCGGCGGTGCAGGCCTTCTTCGACTTCATCGAGCACGACAGCCAGGGCTACCGGCTGATCTTCGAAAACGACAACGTCGCCGAGCCGCAGGTCGCGGTCCAGGTGCGGGTGGCCACCGAGTCCTGCATCGATGCGATCTTCGACCTGGTCAGCCACGACTCCGGCCTGGACCCGCACCGCGCCCGGATGGTCGCGGTGGGGCTGGTCGCGATCAGCGTGGACTGCGCCCGGTACTGGCTGGACAGTGACCGCCCGATCTCCAAGGAAGACGCCGTCGACGGGACGGTGGCCTTCGCCTGGGGCGGCCTGTCACACGTGCCGCTTACCCGCTGACGGGTTCGCCGGCACCGATGCCGAAACCGACCCGTCGGCTGTCGGCGACACCGATCTCGACATAGGCGATCTTGGCGGCCTGCACCAGAAAGCGGCGGCCCTTCTCGTCGGTGAGAGACAGCAGTCCGGCGCTCTCGGCACCGGAGGCCAACGCGTCAGCGACCAGTTTCTCGACTTCATCGGGCGTCTGCGCACTGGAGATGACCAGTTCGCGCGCGCTGTCGGTAATCCCGATCTTGACCTCCACGCCGGCCCCTTTCGTTCGCGTTGGGCGTTGCTAAGCAGGCTAGTGGACGCCCGCCGGGTTGGTGCGCTCCGGCTGTTCGCCCTCGGAGATACCGGGCCGGAACGCCGGACCGGTGGGGGCCGGCGCAGCGCGACCGGCGCCGCGGGTCATGCCAGGCCCAGCTCGCGCATGCGCGCGTCGTGGGTCTGTTGCAGACGGTCGAAGAATCCGGCCAGCTGGGCCAGCCCGGCCGCGCCGGACACCACCAGATCAGCCAGTTCGTCACGGTCGGCCAACACGTACTGCGCCTGGGTGATCGCCTCGCCGAGCAGCCGGCGCGACCACAGGGCCAGCCGGCTGCGCTGTTTGGCGCTGGCCGTGACCGCGCGACGCACCTCCTCCAGGACGAACTGCGAATGCTTGGTCTCGGCGAGCACCGCCCGCACCACGTCGGCCACCTCGTCGGGGAGCCCGTCGGCGATCTGCAGATAGAAATCGGCGGCCAGCGCATCGCCGATGTAGGTCTTGACCAGTGCCTCCAGCCAGGTGCTGGGCATCGTCAGCCGGTGGTAATTGTCAAGGGCGCTGGCGTATTTCGACATCGCCGCCACCACGTCGACGTTCCGGCGCTCGAGGGCTTCGCGCAGCAGCTCGAAGTGGCCCATCTCCGCGGCGGCCATCGCCGCCATCGAGATCCGGCCACGCAGATCGGGTGCCATCCGAGCTTCCTCGGTGAGCCGGTAGAACGCGGCCACCTCGCCGTAGGCCAGGGCCGCGAAAAGCTCGTTGATACCCGGACTGTCTCTTATACACATCTGACGCTGCCGAC
>NZ_JRMK01000259.1:0-2874 GCF_000972925.1 Mycobacterium sp. UM_Kg1
GTGGGCCCCGAACACGCCTGGCTGCGCGAGACCGGGCGCGCCGAATACCGCCCGATCACCGACTCCGAGGCCATGGACGCGTTCGGCGTCCTGTGCCGCACCGAGGGGATCATTCCCGCGATCGAATCGGCACACGCGATAGCCGGCGCGCTCAAACTGGCGGCTGAGCTGGGGCCCGGAAAGATCATCGTGGCGAACGTGTCCGGCCGCGGCGACAAGGACGTGGAAACGGCGGCCAAGTGGTTCGGGCTGTTCGACCAGACGGGGGAGGAGTCGTGACCGACCACACCGGCGACCGGTTGGCCCCGATGTTCGCGGCCTGTCGGGCCGAGGGCCGAGCCGCGCTGATCGGCTATCTGCCGACCGGCTACCCGGATGTGGCGGGATCGATCGCCGCGATGACCGCTTTGGTCGAAACCGGTTGCGACCTCGTCGAAGTCGGCGTCCCTTACTCCGATCCGGGGATGGACGGCCCGACCATCGCGCGCGCCACAGAGACCGCGCTGCAAGGCGGTGTGCGGGTACGCGACACTCTGCGCGCCGTCGAGGCGATCACCGCCGCCGGCGGTCGTGCCGTGGTGATGACCTACTGGAACCCGGTGCTGCGCTACGGCGTCGACGCGTTCGCCCGCGACCTGGCCTCAGCCGGGGGACTGGGCCTGATCACCCCTGACCTGATCGTCGACGAAGCCGAGGACTGGCTGGCCGCCTCCGAACAGCACGCGCTGGACCGGATCTTCCTGGTGGCGCCGTCCTCGACGCCGCAACGACTCGCCGAGACGGTCAGGGCGACCCGCGGATTCGTCTACGCCGCCTCCACGATGGGAGTCACCGGTGCCCGCAACACGGTGTCCAACGCGGCACCGGAGTTGGTGGCCAGGGTGCGCGAGGTCTCCGGCATTCCCGTCGGTGTCGGGCTGGGCGTGCGATCGGGCGCGCAGGCCGCCGAGATCGCTGCCTACACCGACGGTGTCATCGTCGGATCGGCGCTGGTGACCGCGCTGAGCGAGGGCCTGAACGCCCTGCGGACATTGACGACGGAGCTGACTTCGGGAGTGCGCCAAGGAGTTTCCACACGATGACGTTGGATTGGCTGACCTATTTCCCCAGTCCTGCGCGCGGAGTGTGGCATCTCGGTCCGGTTCCGATCCGGGCTTACGCCCTGTGCATCATCTGCGGAATCGTCGTCGCCCTGCTGATCGGGGATCGCCGGTGGCGGGCCCGGGGCGGTGAGCCGGGCGTCATCTATGACATCGCGCTGTGGGCGGTGCCGTTCGGATTGGTCGGCGGGCGGCTCTATCACCTGATGACCGACTGGCGGACCTATTTCGGCGAGGGTGGCGTCGGATGGGAAGCGACGCCACGGATCTGGGATGGCGGCCTGGGGATCTGGGGCGCGGTGGCGCTCGGCGGGGTGGGTGCCTGGATCGGTTGCCGCCGTCGGGGGATCTCCCTGCCGGCCTTCGGTGACGCGATCGCCCCGGGGATCGTCTTGGCGCAGGCCATCGGACGCGTCGGGAACTACTTCAATCAGGAGCTCTACGGCCGCGAGACCACGCTGCCGTGGGGGCTGGAGATCTTCTGGCGCGAAGACGCCTCGGGCGTGCGGGATCCGCACCTGCTCGACGGCGTGTCCACCGGCGAGCTGTACAAGATCGTCCAGCCGACGTTCCTCTACGAATTGCTCTGGAACCTTGTGGTGTTCCTCGTTCTGATCTACGCCGACCGGCGGTTCAGAATGGGGCACGGACGGTTGTTCGCGCTTTACGTCGCGGGGTACTGCATCGGACGGTTCGGCATCGAACTACTCCGTGACGACGCCGCGACACATATCGCCGGCATCCGGGTCAACTCGTTCACCTCGACGTTCGTCTTCATCGGCGCGGTGGTGTACATCCTGCTCGCGACCAAGGGACGCGAAGATCCCGAAGCGATTCGCAGCGCCTGGCAATCACGGGAGGCCGGCGGCCAGGACGCCGCAACGCCGGAGGAGCCGGCAACCGAGGCGCCGCAGGAGCCGGATGTGCCCGAGGCGCCGGCCGGTGGCGGCGCGGTGGTAGCAGTGCCGGAAACGCTTACCGGCCAAGCCGACTCGGCCGAGCCCGAGGCCGTCGACGACCCGTCCGGCGAGCAGGAGGAGGCGCAGCTCGCCGGCTCCGCGGACCAGCAGGACACCGAGGCCGACGCCGAGATCGGCGACGCCGATGCGGGCCGGGTGGTAGCGGACTCCGAGGTCGCCGAGACGCCACCCCCGCCGTCCGAGGCAACCCCCGTGGACCCCGAGACTGAAACCGGCGATGCCGGTGACCCGGACCCCGAGGACTCCGCCGGTGGCGACGCCCAGGGTGCCGAGCATCCCGACGCCGGCGAACAGGCAGACGACGCAGCCGCCGACGACGCCGCTGAGCAGCGCTGACCTCAGGGCGGACGCCGTAGCCGGCGGTTCTGGCATGCTGCATAGATGACTGTCCCGCCATGGCCTCCGGCCGGGCCGCACGGCGACTGGCCCCCGCCGGGCTACCTGCCGCCGTATCAGGGGCATCCCGACATGTGGGCGCCCTACGGCCGCTCCCCGGCGACCGGGCTGCCGTACTCGCCGAAGTCCAAAATGACCGCGGCGTTGCTGCAGCTGCTCGGGTTCTTCGGCTTCCTGGGCTTCGGTCGGATGTACCTGGGCCAGACCGGACTGGGTTTGGCGCAGCTGACGGTCGGGCTGCTGGCAACCGTCACCACCTACGGGCTCGGGATCATCGTGCCCTTCGGCTGGGGTGTCGTCGACGCGGTCCTGATGCTGAGCGGGCGGGTGCACGACAGGCAGGGCCGGCCGCTGCGCTAGCTGTACTGACCACGGACGTTGGGTACGGCGTGGCGTGG